>NZ_JAZKRY010000075.1:0-14059 GCF_036626355.1 Halolamina sp.
ATGGTCGCAGTGACGTCGCGACAGGTTTCGCCACATTTCTCGATGTTGTCGATGACGAACGAGAACGGCGGCTGGGTTTCGGTGCCGGAGGCGTCCTCCGTGCTCGTCTCCTCGACGACGACCGTATCGCTGAACGTCTCGGTCGCGGGTTCGTCGCCCCCACCGCCACCGGAGCTACTGCCTCCGCCCGGTGCCGGAATAACGCCAAGGGAGAACGCACCCACGACGCCCCCGACGACGACGAGCAGTACAACCGCCCCGATAGCGAGGGACTTCGCCTTCATAGTGTGTTCCTAAACTCACTCTCGGCGGCCCCACAAAAAGCTCTGACGGCTGTTCCCTGCCCCCTGTGGTACCGTGTCGAAAGAGTTCGGTAGGAGGAGACTACTTGGGATGATGGCTGGTACAGAAACGTGCAGTTCGGAACAGCTCGAACGGGTTGAAACCCGAATCGCTCCCGCTTCAAGCAACAGGCACGGGCGGATGTGAACCGCGAGGGCTCGCGATGCTCGCCCTCTGGGTACAGAATCCGCCCTTGCGGGCATTCGTTACTGCTCACTTCGTTCGCAGAAACTCATGGGCTCGGGCGGATTTGAACCACCGGCCTTCTCCATGTAAAGGAGACGTCATACCGAACTAGACCACGAGCCCGTACTTCGGAACCCTCGCCCCGAGCGAATAACGATTTCGCTCTCGGCGCAACGCTTAGCATCCCGCCGCCCCTGGCTCTGCTGTGCGCGACCGAACCCGAATCGCCCTCTTCATCGTTCTCGTCGTCGCCGGCGGCGCCATCGCCTTCCACGACCCCGGCGAACGAACGACCGTCACCTTCGTCGACGAGAACGGCACCACGCTCGCGCGGGCCGACGTCGCCGTCTCCGACAGCTTCCCCGAGCGCTACACCGGGCTGAGCGACACCGAATCGCTCGGGCCGAACGAGGGGATGCTGTTCGTGCATCCGGGGGACGGGAACCATACCTACGTGATGCGCGATATGGCGTTCCCCATCGACATCGTGTTCGTCGCCGAGAACGGCACCATCACGACCATTCACCACGCTGAACTCCCGGAGGAAGGTGAGGACCTCGACGGCTACCAGGGCGACGGGAAGTTCGTCGTGGAACTCTCCGACGGGTTCACGACCGAGCACGGTATCGAAGTCGGCGATATCGTCAGAATTCCCGACCAACACCGTAAGGCCGAGGGCTGAGGAGCCGAAACCATCGAGCCATGAGTGACGCTATCGACGCCCTCGCCGACCGCGACGGGTGGCAGGACGAGGGGTTCGCCGCTCGTGTTCATTACCAGGGCAGCGGCGACCGCTACAGCATCGAGTATTACGCCCCGAGTGACTGCGTGCTCTACTGGCGGGTCAAAGACGATGGGGAGACGGCCGTCCCCGTCGGCCGGGGGACCGTTCCTGAGCCGCTGCGCGCGCGCATTCGGGAGGACCTCACCGCCGCCGGTATCGACCCGGAGGTCGAGGGGCGGACGCTGTAACTACTGTGTGAGGGAGAGTCACACCACCACAAGCGACACACCGTGTGGCCCGCCAGCGTGAATACCGACGCAGAACTCGCGTTCACGGCAGAATTATCATGTTTCGATTCGTAAGTGTTTTTGAGTGCCGTCGTCTCTTTCTGTTCAATGTCACACCCTTCTGATGAGGATGATCCCTTCGAGGACATCCGACAGAAGACGGAAAACCCCATGAAGCGGCTGTTCGGGGAGTATGGGATGCCGAACGCTCCCTACTTCGCGATGGGTCTCTTCGGGAGCGTCGCCGCGCGGGTGCTGGACCTTCTCCCACCGCTGCTTCTGGGGATCGCCATCGACTCTATCTTCGGATCGGAGATCTACGACCTCCCGCTGGTGCCCCAGGCGTGGATTCCGGGGACGACCATGGGGAAGTTCTGGTTCACTATCGGCACCATCGCTTTCGCCTTCTTCGGCGGGTCGGCGTTTCACTGGGTGCGCAACTACGGCTGGAACGCCTTCGCCCAGAACATCCAGCATAGCGTCCGGACGGACACGTACGACAAGATGCAGCGGCTGAACATGAACTTCTTCGCGGAGAAACAGACCGGCGAGATGATGTCCATCCTCTCGAACGACGTGAACCGGCTCGAACGGTTCCTCAACGACGGGATGAACTCCGCGTTCCGGCTCTCGGTGATGGTCGTCGGTATCGCCGGTATCCTGCTCTGGCTCAACCCCCGGCTGGCCCTCATCACGCTGCTGCCCATCCCCATCATCGCCGTCACGACCTGGAAGTTCATCGACATTATCCAGCCCAAATACGCCACGGTGCGCAAAACCGTCGGCCACCTCAACAGCCGGCTGGAGAACAACCTCGGCGGTATCAAGGTCATCAAGACGTTCAACACGGAGAGCTTCGAGTCCGAACGCGTCGACGACGTCTCGATGGAGTACTACGACGCCAACTGGGACGCCATCAACACCCGGATCAAGTTCTTCCCCGCGCTTCGGGTCATCGCCGGCGTCGGCTTCGTCATCACGTTTACCGTGGGCGGGCTCTGGGTGCTCGGCCTCGCGCCGGTCTGGATTACTGGCGGCGCCGCCCCCCTCCGAGAGGGTGTGTTCGTTTCGTTCATCCTCTACACGCAGCGGTTCATCTGGCCCATGGCGCAGTTCGGCTCCATCATCAACATGTACCAGCGGGCCCGCGCCTCCAGCGCGCGCCTGTTCGGGCTGATGGACACGCCCTCGCGCATCGTCGAAGACCCCGACGCCGGGGAACTGGAGGTCACTGACGGCCACGTCGAGTACGACGACGTAAGCTTCGGCTACGACGAGGAGACCATCGTCAAGGACGTCAACTTCGATGTGCCCGGCGGTGACACCGTCGCGCTGGTCGGCCCGACCGGTGCCGGGAAATCCACAGTGCTCAAACTCCTGCTCCGGATGTACGACGTGGATGAGGGCGCAATCCGTATCGATAATCAGGACATCCGCGACGTGACCATCCCCTCGCTCCGGCAGAGCCTTGGCTACGTCTCCCAGGACACGTTCATGTTCTACGGCACCGTCGCCGACAACATCGAGTACGGGACGTTCGGCGCCGACCACGAGCAGGTCGTCGAGGCCGCGAAAGCCGCCGAGGCCCACGACTTCATCATGAACCTCCCGGAGGGGTACGAGACCGAGATCGGCGAGCGCGGCGTGAAGCTCTCGGGTGGCCAGCGCCAGCGGCTCTCCATCGCCCGAGCGGTCCTGAAAGACCCCGAACTGCTCATCCTCGACGAAGCGACCTCCGACGTGGACACGGAGACGGAGATGCTCATCCAGCGCTCTATCGACAAACTCACCGAGAACCGTACCACGTTCGCAATCGCCCACCGCCTCTCGACGATCAAGGACGCCGACCAGATCATCGTACTCGAGGACGGCCAGATCGTCGAGCGCGGTACCCACGAGGAGCTCATCCAGGACGACGGGCTTTACGCTCACCTCTGGGGCGTGCAGGCCGGCGAAATCGACACACTCCCCGAGGAGTTCATCCAGCGCGCCCAGCAGCGCCACGCCGAGGCCGACGTGGACGTCGACGACGACTGACCGCCCAGCCCGTTCGGTTTCACGTCCCACCGCAGCCTACAAGCGAGCGCCAGCCAACTCCCGGGTATGCAACTCGCCGACGCTACCTGGACCGACGTGGAGGACACCGACACCCGCCTCGCGCTCCTCCCAGTCGGCTCGACTGAAGGCCACGGCCCCCACGCACCGCTCAGCACTGACACGCTCAACGCCGAATCCATCGCCGAAGCCGCCGCTGAACGCTACGAAGCACGGATGAACGACCCAGTCGTGGTCGGGCCTTCGGTCACCGTCGGCATCAGCGAGGAACACCGCGCCTTCGACGGCACGCTCTGGGTCTCGCCGAACACGTTCCGGGCGTACGTCCGGGAGACCGTCGAGAGCCTCGCACACCACGGGCTGGACCGGGTCGTCCTCGTCAACGGCCACGGCGGCAACATCGACGCGCTCCAGGAAGTCAGCGCCCGACTCACCCGCGACGGGACCGCCAGCGTCGCCCCCTTCACCTGGTTCAACGCCGTGGGTGAACACAGTAGCGACATGGGTCACGCCGGCCCGCTGGAGACGGCGCTGCTGCGCACCGAACACCCCGAACTGGTCCGGGAGGGCCGCATCGAGGACGCTCGGCAGAACGGGAGCGACCGCTGGGGGGAGTGGGTCTCGGGCGTCAATCTGGCCTACGACAGCGACGAGTTCACCGAGAACGGCGTCGTCGGCGACCCCGCCGAGGGCGACGCCGCGCGCGGCGAGGAACTGCTCGGGCTGGCAACCGAGTCGCTGGTCGACGTACTCGGGGCGCTCGCTGAACGATAGCTACTCCTCTTGGCTTTCGTCCTCGCCCGTTTCCTCACCGCCAGCGGCGTCCTGCAGCGCCGAGCGGAGCCCCGGAAGCGTGCCGGCGAGATCACCCACGTCCTCGTGGGCCGCCTCTACGTCCTCGATGAGTTCCTCCAGTTCATCGATTTCGTCCTCCAGGTCGTCGGCGTCCTCGAAGGCGTCGGCGCGCTCGCCCATCACGTACTGTTTCTTTGCCTGCCGGAGGCTCTCGGCGGCGTCGCCGGTATCGAGCGCCGAGCGCAGGGAGTTGAGCACGCCGAGCGTGTTCTCAGCCTCGACGTCCCAGATGGCGTCGGCCGGCGGGAGCGCCGCTCGGGCGCCGGCCAGATGGGACTCGACTTCCGACCGCATCTCCGCGGCAGCCTCGCCGAACAGGTCCTCCTCGTCGAACGTCGTTTGGCTCATACTGACAGATTGGAGACGCGCAGGGTAAAAGGGTCGCCACGGGGCGAAAGTGAAATCGGCGTCTCCACCGCTCCGAACGCCCGATTAACCGGTTCAAGTGAACCAGTTCCGCCGCGCCCTACTCGTCGACGGCGACGAGTTTCATCAGCGGGTAGCCGTCCGTCATCTCCATCCGGGTACGGACGACGACGTCCTCGTACTCGATACGCATCTTCACCTCCATCAGGTGACCCGAGAGCTCGGTGTACCCACCGGAAGACGTTTCGGCTCGCTCGTCCTGCTCGCTCGCGGAACTGCGACTTCCGTGCTCCCGGTCGCTATTGCTCCCGGGAATCTCGTCATGTCCGATATCCGCAGCAACCCGGTCGTCGAGAATGTCGACGGTAACGGACTCGCAGTAGGGCTGGTTCTCGATGGACTCGGCAATCGCAGTTTCGAGGCTCCGGGTGCTCTCCGGCGAGACGGGCGTGCCGGCGAACTGGTGATAGAGCGAGCCGAACTTGATACCGGCCTCGAAGCAGGCCTGCTGGGCGTCGGTGGGCGCGTCGGACATACCCGGTGGTCGGGACGGGCCGGGGAAAGCCGTGTCGGGGCGCGCCGAACTGCTCGAACCGTACCGTATTTACCCTCTCTCGCCACACGTCCACTCGAATGGACGATCCGGTCCTGCTGACAGGCGCCAGCGGTCGCGTCGGCCAGGCGATCCTCTCTCATCTGGCCGACGAGTTCGAGTGGCGCCTGCTCGATCGCGAGCCGATCCCCGAAGACCGCCGCTACGGTGTCCCAGAATCGGCGTCGATCGTCGCCGACGTGACCGACGACGAGGCGGTCGCCGACGCCGTCGGCGGCTGCGGCGCCGTCATCCACCTCGCGGGCGATCCGCGCCCGAACGCGCCGTGGGACTCGGTGCTCACGAACAACATCGACGGCACGCAGACGGTGTACCAAGCAGCCGTCGATGCCGGCGTGGAGAAGGTGGCCTACGCCTCCTCGAACCACGCGGTCGGCGCCTACGAGGCGGAGGAACGCACCCCGGAGATGTACCGGACAGACGACGAGTTTCGCCTCGACGGCACCGAACTCCCCCGCCCGTCGAACCTCTACGGCGTCTCGAAAGCCACCGGTGAGACACTCGGGCGCTACTACCACGACGAGCACGACCTCTCGGTAGTCTGTGTCCGCATCGGCAACCTCACCAAGGGCCACCCGCCCCGGGAGTACGAACGGGGGCAGGCGATGTGGCTCTCCCACCCCGACTGTGCGCATCTGTTCGACCGCTGTGTGAAGGCGGAGTACGACTACGAGATCGTCTACGGGATCTCAGATAACGACCGGAAGTACTACTCTATCGAGCGGGCCAAAGAGGTGCTGGGGTACGAGCCGCGGGACAACTCGGCGGAGTATACGTTCGAAGGTGAGCTCCGCGAAGACGCCGAACACCCCGAAGAGTAGGAAATCGAGTCAGCCCCCTCCTCACTCCTCGTCGGTCTCCTCGAACAACCCGTCAACGTCCCGTTCCTTCCGGCGCTCCCGCTCGACCATCCCGGAGAGCCGCTGGAAGACGATGGGTCGCTGTGCCGGGTCGCCGACGAAATCCCGGAGGAACGTCGCATAGGGTGACTCGTCCGGCTGCGCCGCCTGCTCGGCGAACCGAATCGCGTCGGCGACGATATCCACGTCGTACGACGTCGACTCGGCCACGACGGCCGCGGCGACGCCCGCCGCAGCAACCGAGAGCGTGCTCGGACCCGGGAACGCACCCCCCACTGAAATCGACGGAGCACGCGCTCGCTCGATTCGCTCCGGATCTGCGTGGAACGCGCCGAGCCAGCGCTGGAGTGGCGCGGTTTCGACGCCTCGCGTGGTCGGGTCCGCAGCCGCAAGCTGTCGAGTGGCGCGGTCCGCCGACTCCATCGCCTCGCTCCAGTTCCCGGTACGAGCGTTGGCCACGGTCCCGACAAACGCCCCGAGTCCGTCGAGCAGCGTCGTCTCCGGCGCAGTCAAGATCGCCTGCGCCGCGCGAAACTCCCCGGCGTTGTACGCCGCCGCGCCTGCGTGGAGCGCGATCCCCGGCTCGACGGCGTCGAGCGGGTCCGTCACGGTTCTCCGCTCGCCGCAGCCAGTTCGTCCTCGTCGAGGTAGATGACGATCTCCCGGCCGATGGTGCGGAGGTGGTGGAACCGCTTCTCGTAGCCGGTGAGTGATTCGTCGAGTTCGTTCTCCCGCTCGGCGTGAGCGATGACGACCGCCGGCGCCTCCGCGCTGAGTCGGTCGTTCAGAGCCGACTGGTTGTAGGCGCAGTCGGCCCCCCAGTCGTCGGCGGCGACGTACCAGTGGAGCGGTAACCCCTGGAGCAGCCGCAAGCATTCGGGTTTGGGCTCCCCACCCTCACCGGGTTCGGCGACGAGTTCCTTGCCGTAGAACAGAACGTCAGTCCCCTCGTCGTTCGCGGCGATGGCGCCGATGTCGTCGAGGGTTCCTCGCATCTCCTGCTGGGGCTGTGCGTACTGCACCATCGAGTTGTCGCCGGCGGTCGGATTGAGGTAGACCGCGGAGACAGCCGGCCCGACAACCAGCCCCGCGACGAGCAGGAGGATGACGGCGGTGAGTGCTGTGCCGACCCGGTCCTCTTCCAGTAGCATCTCCTGGCCCCAGCGGCCGACCAGTGCCAGGCCGACACCGGCCGGTATGGTCAACGGGACGAGCGCGTTCACCATGACCCAGCCCGCTCGGATGTCGGTGCCGAGCGGGTAGCCGAACACGCTGACGAAGCCCCAGTAGCCCGCGAACATCACCAGCGGGCGCGGGCGGTCGGTGGTGTAGCGCGCCACGGCGAAGCCGAACAGCGAGAACGTCACCGTCACTGCCGCGTAGTCGGCGAGCACGCCAAGCGAGTGTTCGAGGAAGCAGAGATACCCCTCGATGAGGTTCTCCTTCCCGCAGCCGGGGTCCGTACTCCCGCCGAACCAGTACTGCAGTCCCTGCTCGATATCCGCCCCAGTGCGGTCTAACAGCTCCGGGAACTGCATCGGGTTGAACACCGCATCCCAGAGTCCGACCGCGGGGCCGGGCGAGCGCGGTGCGTAGAAGAACAACGAGATGGCCAGGAAGAGCCCGGCACCGGCGACCAGCGCTTTGCCCCACGGGACCACCGCCCGCTCGGGAAACAGTTCAGCGAGCAGTAACACGCCGCTGGCGAAGGCCACGAGCAGCGCCGTCGCCGCCGTGAGCGCCCACCCCGAGATGGCCGCGTAGCCGAACAGAGCAACAGCCACCGCAGCGATTGCCGTCCAGATGACCGCATCCGTCGAGCGATTCGGGCGCGACAGCGCAGTGACCAGCGGTCGGGTCCGTCGCCTGATGAGGTCGGTGCCACTGCGGGCACTCTTCGGGTTCATCAGCGAGAAATCCGCCACCAGGGCGCCAGCGCCAAGCCAGCAGAGGACGTAGACGACGGCGTTCTCCTTCGAGGCGAAGCCGAGCGCGGCGAGCCCGAACGCCGGATAGAGCAGCAACGGCTCGCGGTGGTCGAACGCCCGGAGCGCGAAGCCGACGGCCGCGGTCATGAACGCCGCGACGAACAGTGTGCTACGGTAGAACCGGGAGTAGTAGAGCAACACCGGATTGAATGCAAGCAGCGCGGCCATCGCGACGACTTCGCTGTCACGCAACCGATTGCGGAACAGCAACGCAACCAGCGGCAGCGCTGCGCCGACGAGGGCGACGACCAGCCGCATCGTGAAGTCGTTAGCACCGAGCAGCCCGAACACCGCGGCGTCGGCGTACTGTGCGAACGGGCCGTGGACGATATAGCGGTAGCGTATCGATCCCGTCTGCAGGTAATCCAGTGCCCAGTAGGCGACACGGCCCTCGTCGTAGTGGGCGACTCTGTCACCGAGAACGACGAGGCGGGCGAGCAACCCCAATGCGACGATGCCGGCGACGGTCCGAACCGTGCGGTCGGTCCGGTCGAGCACCCCCATGACTGCCGAGCGGTCCATCGCTCACGAACTGAAACCGGCCGAACGTAAGTGCTTCCTTCCGGTTCGACCGCGGGGTTCCCGGAACCGACTGGGTGACACCCTCAGAAGAGCTCGTCGGCGTCGATGCGACCGTCGCGCTCGACGCCCCGCACCGTCACCTCCTCACCCAGGCGGACACTCTCGCTCGTCTCGACGCTCCGTGTCTCGTCGCCGCTGTCGAGCACGACCGGACTGCCCGACTGAACGACCGTTCCGGTGAACTCGACCGCCACAGCCTCGCCATCGAAATCCTCGGCGGCGTCGGCGGTGTCGGTAGTCGTGTCCGACCCGTCGCCATCCGCGAACGAGGAGAGTCCACCCTGGCCGGCCGGGGTTTTCTCCGCTCGGTCGCCGGCGTCACGCTCACTGGAGAGGGTGGCCTCACCCTCCAGCAGGCTGACGGTGGACTGCCAGCCCGCGGAGGCCTCGAGTTCGTCCTGCCAGCCGTCCTGGATCTCCACGTCGGTGAACGCGACGCGGTCCGCGAGTTCGATATCCCGGTCGGCCTTGTCGCCCCAGAGCGCCACCCGGATATCGCCCGTATCGTCGCGGATGCGGACGTTCCGGACCTGGCCCTGCGAGCCGTCGTCGCGGTCGAACGTGCGCTTCTCGTCGGTCTCGATGACTGCACCGGCGATGTCGACGGTATCGTCCATCTCGACGCTCTCGATATCGGCCGTATCGGGGACGTACTCGACGTCTTCGTCGACCTCCTCGATCGTGCCGCGGGAGCCGACGTGGAGCTCCAGGTCGCCCTCGCGCTCGCGGACGTAGCCGTCGACGACTTCGACGACCTCGCCCGCCGCCAGTTCGTCCAGCAACTCCGTCGCCTCGTCCCAGAGCGTCACCCGGATACGACCGGTTTCGTCGCCGATGGCGCAGTTGCCGACTCGGCCCTGCGAGCCGTCGTCGCGGTCGAACGTGCGGTAGTCGGCGTCCACGTCGAGCAGTTCCCCGACGAGAGTGACGTCCTTTCGCCCCATCGAAAGCTCCTCGACGGTGTAGCTGTCGCCAAGCGACACCTCGATATCGACGCCGGGTTCGACTTCTGCTTTGTCAGCCGAGACCTCCACGCCGTTGTACCCCTCCTTGGGCCGCCCGGCGATACGGAGCACCTCACCCTCCTGCAGCGTCTCGATGGCGCCTTCGGCCATCTCGTCCCAGAGCGAGAGCCGGATGCGCCCCGTCTCGTCGGCGACTTCGGCGTTGACGACCTGGCCGTCCTCCTGGTCGCCCTCGCGCTCGAACGTCCGGAGTTCGCCGATAGAGACGATTTTGGCGACGAACTTCACCTCGTCCATCCCCGGTTCGATATCGGCGACGCCCTCGACCTCGCCCCCTTCGTCCTCCAGTTCGTGGGCGACGAGCATCGCCGCCGTCTCGTCGTCGGCGAGCCCGCCCATCTCCTCGACCTTCTCCGCCACCATCTCCTCGAACTCCTCCGTGGAGACGTCCGCATCGAGCTCCTCGTGGACGTCCTCGATGGCACTCATAGTTGCCGGAGGAAAGTGCAGCCGACGCTTAAACGTTGTCGTTGGGGTGTGAACGGCGCTCTCTCTGCCGGTTTCGCGGAACTGCTCGTCGCGGCCATACACCGGGCTGTTCGCCCCATCCGACAAGAATGCTTGGCCCGGAACACTGGCTCCCGACGGGTGATCGCAGAACCGCACCGGCCGCTCAGTTCGTCTCGGTCCCCGCAGTTCCGTCAGCCTCGTGTTTGTAGGTGAACGTCCAGATTCCGCCGTCCTCCTCGGCCTGCACGACGACGATACGCTCCTCCTGGCCTTCGGTCGCGCCGGGGGGGCCGATCGGCACGCGGTACGCACACTCCGGCGGCCCCTCGGTCGTTCCCGCGGCCTCCATATCCATCGGGAACGCCTGGATCGGTGCCTTGCCGGGGAACTGCTCGTCGATACAGCCGCGCAACGCGTCGTCGAACGTCGCCGCACTGACTGCTGTCATACTGCCCACTGGTAGAGCGCCAGTAATGACTCTTGGCCCTCGGGGACGCCGGCGACAACGCTTTTGCCTGTTTGTGGAGAGAACTCACCTATGAGTAGCTACGAAACGTCGACGGAGCGTGGCTTCCTGCTCGCGGGACGCGAGTGGCAGGCTATCGGTGGCGCGACCGGGCTGATGCTGCTGAACGTGCTCGTGATGTTCGTCGTCGCCGCCTCGCCGCTGGCGCAGGCGAATCGGCTGCTGTTCTCCATTCCCATCGTCGGCGCGTTAGTCTACGGTGCGTTCATCGCCGGTGGCGAACTGCTCGCCGAACGCGGCTTCAAGAACGACTCCATGGGGCTCGCTGTCGCCGGCGTCGTCGTGCTCGAACTCGCGTTCGGGATGTTCGGCGGCGGCGTGCTCTCGTTCATCGGCCAGGAGCTACGCGGGACCGCCATCGCCATCACCGGCGCCGTCGTCATCCTCCTGACAGCCGGCATCGGGACGTACGTCTACGCCCGGAGAGAGACGCAGTTCGACCACTACGGCTCGTGGGCGAACTACGCCTTCCTCGCCGGCCTGGTCGCCATCCTCGTCGGCTCGTTCATCTCCGTGGTGCTCGTGCTGGGGTTCATCTGCATCTTCCTCGGCTTCCTGTTCCGCCTCGGCTACGAGATGTGGCAGATCCGGGAGAACCGCGGTCGCGGCGTCCCGATGCAGGCTATCGGCCTCTACATCGCCGTGGCTGGGGTGTTCGTCCACGTCCTCCAGATCGCGGTGCGGATGCTGGCCGAGCGATAGCGCGTCGAACGCTTATGCCCCTCGAGACCGTTTTTTCTCGAATGGGACTCTTCAGAGAGGCCGGCCGGCAGGTCGAACAGCTCAAACAGAGCGTCACGGGGGACGAGGACGCCGAAGCCGCCGACGACGACGCGGACTACGAGTGTGAGTCGTGCGGCGCCCGGTTCGACACGCACGATGGGGAGTGTCCGGAGTGCTGGTCGGCGGAGATCTCCCAAACAACGACGTGAGGAGCCCTGCGCGCTGCTGCCGGCGAGTACGCCCCTTTGTAGTGCTCAAGGAACGTCTCCAGATCCTCCCAGCCACCCCAGTCGAGCGCCAGTAGCGGATCCACCTCGGCGTCGGCGAGCGCCGTCGCCCAGGTGCGCCGGAGATCGTGCGTCGAGAGCTCCCGCCAGCCGGCGTCGCCAGTCTCCTCGGCGAGCTGCTCGCCAGCGCTCGAGACCCACCGCCGAAGCGTCCTCGTCGACGACACCGAGAGCAGCGGGTCGTCGGCGCCGCCCTCGCGCATCTCGGCGAGCGTGCTGATCGACGCCGCCAGCTTCGGCGGCACGGGCGTCTCACGGAACTTGTCGCCCTTCCCCTCCCAGACCCGGAGCATCGTCCCGGCGTCCGTGTCGACGACGTCCCGCGGCGTCACGTCGAGCCACTCGCCCGAGCGCAGCCCGCAGCGCACGCCGAGGGAGAACGCGATTCGTTGCGCTGTGTTCTCAGCTGTCGCGAGGAACCGCTCGGTCTCCTCCTCCGACAGCCACACCTTCTTGTCCGACCTTTCGTCGTGTTCCCGAAGATTCATCGCTAAACCCATGTCCGGCTTCTCGCTATCCGGTCAAAAGTGCGGGGTAAATGGCTACTTCGAGAGGCGATCGAGGCCGATCTGGAGCTGATCCTGTCCGACCCTCCACTGCACCCGGTCAAATGACGTGTCGACATCTGCATGCGGGTGGGAATCGCCGGTGGAAGTCAACGGGTAAGTGCCCGCAATCGCCGTGATGCCACGCACCGGCTACCCGAATCGATGCAATTGGTCTTACGGTTACGCACGCGCGAGTGCTCTGTTTGTGCTCCCGCGACGGTCGCTGTCAGAACGTTCAACCGCCCGCCTCCGCACCACCCCAGTATGCCCTACAGCGACGCAGACCTCCTCGAGGACATCCGTGCCGTCGCCGCCGAAGTCGGCGGGACGCCGACATTGAACGACTACCGTGAGCACGGCACCGCCGCGGTGACGACGATCTACAGCCACTTCGGATCGTGGCGAGACGCACTTGCGGCGGCCGGCTATGAGCCGCGCGAGCCTGATTCGGAAGTCACTGACGAGGAGCTCCTTGAGGAACTTGAGCGCCTTGCCGACGAGCTGGGCAAGCGACCGACCGCTGTCGAGATGAACGACCACGGTGCACACTGGGCCGCAACCTACCGTCGCGCGTTCGGCTCGTGGAATGCAGCCTGCGAAGCTGTCGGGCTCGAGACTTCCCAGCCGGTCGCGCAGGAGACACTGTCTGCGGCAGAACTTCTCGAGGAACTCACGCGCGTTGCCGAGATGTGTGGCGCACCACCCAGTGTCTCCGACATGCGAGACGAAGGCACGTACGGTCCACGAACGTACTATCGCCGATTCGGCTCGTGGACTGCGGCTGTCGAGGAAGCTGGGTTCGAACCACATTCGGCCCCCACCGAGTCCGGTGATAGCGACGAGGCATGATGAGCGTCACTAAACAGATCGGCGTCTCTGACACGAAGACAGGCCGGCCCCTCCCCTGGCACCGGCTCGCTTGCGAGACCCGCCTACGAGACGGGGACTGGCTGGCGTCGCTACATTGGCTTCTTTGAGACGGCGTTGTCACGGGCCGGGTCAGACGCCGCAATCGCGAATCGGCTATTTTCTGCCCGTACAGGCCCTGTGAATGCCTCACACACAACGTGAAAGCACACAAAGTATTTACCGGGAGGGTCAGTATGTCTCAGCACCCCTACCCATGACAGCTCGTGTGGATTGCTCCAAGTCGCGACAGCGCGGTGCCGGTCGCGGCACACATCTCGGAAGGAGTACGAAGCGGGACCTGTCGGTGCAGTGCGGTGCAACTTACAACAAACAATGACAGACAACTCAAAGCAACTCCGCGCGCTGGTCCTTGCAGCGCTGATGGTGTTCAGCGTCTTCGCTGGCACGATCGCGCTCACAGGCACAGCTGCGGCGGCCGATTCACCCTCGGTCAACACGTTCACGAATACGAGCGTGGTCGAGGGAGAAACGGTAACTCACGACGTATCGTTCACAGTAGAGAATATTAGTGCAGATGGTTCCACTGACACTATCGAAGTGGCACTGCCCGCGGCGGCCACCATCACTGGTGTCAGTAATGTCCAGGTTGAGAACAGTAGTGGTGCAATCTCGTTCTCGCCGACCGTTGGGACCAATACGGCAACGTTCGACATCAACCAGAGTACTGGTCCGGCGAACCAGTCAATCACAGTCAGCTTCACAGCTACTGTTG
>NZ_JAZKRY010000076.1:0-13993 GCF_036626355.1 Halolamina sp.
CAGGCGCGTCGGACGACGGCGACGCGGAGTCCGTTGAGGCCGAGGCGGGTGAGCAGTCGTGACCTACGACGAGTATCGGGCGGGGAAACCGCTTATCGTCACCGCGGCGCTGACTGGCGGCGTCCAGGGGAAGGAGGCGAACCCCAATCTTCCCGAAACGCCCGATGAGGTCGCCGAAGCTGCGAAGAATGCCGAAGCGGCCGGCGCGAGTATCCTTCATCTGCACGCGCGCAAGCAGTCGGGTGAGCGCGCGTTCGCGACGGCGCGGTTCCAAACACTCACCGAGGCGGTGCGGGAGGCGACCGACGACGCCATCATCCAGCACTCCACCGGCGGGACTGCCGCACCGGACGCGTTGCGGGCCGAGCCGCTGCGAACCGACCCCGCGCCGGAGATGGCGTCGCTGGACATGGGGCCGCTGAATCGCTACGACCACCTCACCAGCGAGAACACCCGCGCGCTCGTCGAGGCGCTCCACGAGGAGATGCAGGCCCGCGGTATCAAACCGGAGCTGGAGCTGTTCAACGGCGGCCACCTCAACGAGGCCCTGGCCATCTGGGACGAGTTCGCCGAACCGCCGTACGTCAACCTCGTCTTCGGCGGCGGGACGACAAGCGTGCCCCATCCTCGAAATCTCCTCACCCTCGTCGACAGCCTCCCCGACGGCGCGGAGTTCACGACGCTCGCGTTCGGCCCCCATCAGCTCCCGCTGACGACGATGTCGATGCTCCTCGGTGGCCACGTCCGGGTCGGCCTGGAGGACAATCTCTACTACCGGAAAGGCGAGCCGGCCGAGAGCAGCGCACAGTTAGTCCGGCGGAGCGTCCGCATCGCCGAGGAGCTCGGCCGGCCGGTCGCGACGCCTGCCGAGGCACGGGAGCTGTTGGGGCTGTAACCGGAGCCCCCGGCTCCCTCCGGCGTCACCGGGACCGAAACAGCTTCTTCGGCGACGGGGTTGGCCGTCGACGGCCACGACCGCGTCGCCGAGCCGTCCCCGACTTGTGCCGCCCTCTCACACCCTCCCCCGTTCCGTGATGCTTAAGTGTCCAGTGCCGGAACTGAAGTGTGTAGTGAACTGTAGGGGCGCCAGGTCCCGAGTCCCGAGCGGAGAGGGGCGATGATACCAGAACGCGGGTTGCGGTAGCCTAGCCTGGCCCAAGGCGCAGGGTTGCTAACTCTGTGGCGCACAGCCTCCGGGGTTCAAATCCCCGCCGCAACGCTCGCACCGAACCCAACCAGATATGAGTGCAGAAGAACCAGCGGACGGCGAGACGGAGGAGGACGAGGACCTCCAGTATTTCGTCCGGATCGGGCAGACCGACCTGGACGGGACCAAATCCGTCGAGCGGTCCCTCAGTGAACTGAAAGGCATCGGCAAGCGCATGGCGCGCATCGTCGCCGACGAGGCCGACGTAAATCGGCAGGCGACGTTCGGACGACTCGACGACGACGAGATCGAAAGCGTCGTCGACGTCGTCGACAACCTCGACGAGATAATCCCGTCGTGGATGGCCAACCGCCAGAAGGACTTCTTCTCCGGCGAAACCACCCACGTCACCGGGAGTGACCTCGAGGAATCGCGACGCCACGACATCAACCGCATGAAGATGATCAGCTCCTACAAGGGCGTTCGCCACAAGCGCGGCAAGAAGGTCCGCGGGCAGCGAACGAAGTCCACGGGTCGAACCGAGGGGACCATCGGGGTCAACATCGAGGAGATCCGCGAGGAGATGGAGGAAGAAGAAGCAGCGGGTGAGGAAGAATGACGACCGGCAACGCAACCAAGCGGTACGAGACGCCGAATCATCCCTACCAGGGCGAGCGGATCGCCGAGGAAGCGGGCCTCGTCGACCGCTACGGCCTGGAGACCAAAGAGGAGCTCTGGCGAGCCCAGTCCCGCCTGCGCGATTTCCGCCGTGAGGCCCGACGCCTCCTCGGCGCCGCGCAGGGTGACACAGCGCTCGCCGGTGAGATGGGTGCGGAGTTCGTCGCACGCCTCACGAAGCTCGGAATTCTCAACGAGGGCGACGACATCTCGAAGGTCCTGTCGCTCGACGTGACCGACGTGCTCGAGCGCCGGTTCCAGACCGTCGCCTACCGGCAGGGGCTGGCGTCGACGCCCCAGCAGGCGCGACAGTTCCTCGTCCACGGTCACGTCACCGTCGACGGCGCTCGGGTCACCGAGCCCTCGAAGTTCGTGACTGTCTCCGAGGAGGACAACATCGAGTTCGACGAGAACTCGGTGCTCGCAGACGAGCTCCATCCCGCACGCGCGGAGGGTCAAGAATGAGTGAGAGCGAGAACGCAGACGCCGAGAAGTGGGGTATCGCACACGTGTTCGCGTCGTTCAACAACACGCTGATCACGGTGACCGACGCGACCGGCGCAGAAACCGTCGCGAAGTCCTCCGGTGGGACCGTCGTCAAGCAGAACCGCGACGAGGCGTCGCCCTACGCCGCGATGCAGATGGCGGAGGCCGTCGTCGACGAAGTGAAAGCTGCCGGTATCGGCGGCGTTCACGTTCGTGTTCGCGGGCCTGGCGGCAACGAGACAAAATCCCCCGGTCCGGGTGCGCAGGCGACGATCCGTGCGCTCGCCCGAGCCGGCCTGGAGATCGGTCGCATCGAGGACGTCACGCCGCTTCCCCACGACGGGACGCGAGCAGCCAAGAAGAACCGACTGTAACCCATGTCAGACGAATTCGACGTCGAGTTCATCCGGGGCGACGACCGCGAGGCGCGGATCCTCGTCCGTGGCCTGACGCCTGCGTTCGCCAACGGGCTGCGCCGGGCGATGGTCGCCGACGTACCGACGCTGAGCATCGACACGGTCCGGATGGTGCAGAACTCCTCGGTGATGTTCGACGAGATGATCGGGCTCCGGCTCGGTCTCGTCCCGTTGACCACCCCCGAGGACTTCGAGATCGGTGACACCGTCACCCTTGCACTCGACGTGGAGGGGCCGGCCACGGCCTACTCCGGCGACATCGAGTCGTCGGATCCGGACGTCCAGCCCGCCGAAGAGAACATCCCCATCATCGAGCTGAAGGAGAACCCCAGCGGCGAGAACCAGCGCATCGAGCTGGAAGCCCAAGCGGTTCTCGAGCGTGGCAGCGACCACGTCAAGCAGTCCGGCGGCGTCGCCGTCGGCTACCGACATCTCCAGAAAGTGTCGGTTGTCGGGGAGAAAGGCGAGTTCGACGAGGAGGAGCCCAACATCCTGCGCGGGGTCATCGAGACCGAGGACGGCGAGCTCGTCCACACGGACACGTTCGGCAACGACCTGACACAGAACTACCCCGGCAAGGAGCTCGACGTCGAGGACGTCCCCGGCGCGTTCGTCTTCCACGTGGAGACGGACGGCTCCATGTCGGTCGAAGAACTGGTGCTCCGCGGCATCGACTCGATTCAGTTGCGCGCGGACGAACTGCAGGAGAAAGTCGCAGTATAACGATGACCGCCATACGACACCACCCCGACGCGCGCCCCCCGAGACGGAGTAGCGGCGTCGCCGTGTCGTGTGGTCGGACCGAAACCGCTTTGAAGGGTCATCCAGTAGTCGAGAGTGCAGGCAGGGATAGCCAAGTCAGGCCAACGGCGCAGCGTTCAGGGCGCTGTCCTGTAGAGGTCCGCAGGTTCAAATCCTGCTCCCTGCATTTCTCGACTCGACCGAACGCGAGAGCAGTGAGAATGCATCGGGACAGATTTGAGCCCTGCGAGACCGAACTTAGTGAGGTCCCGCTCCGGTTCAACTCCTGCTCCTTGCACTCTCCGTTTTTGGAGGCAACTCCACCCCAGAGGTCAATCCATGAGTAGCAACAAGACGAACCCGAGACTCCAGAGCCTCATCGCTGAGCTCAAGTCGGTTTCCCGGGAGAACGGTGCCGGCGTCTGGACAGACGTCGCCGACCGCCTGGAGAAGCCGCGCCGCACGCACGCGGAGGTCAACCTGGGGCGCATCGAGCGCTACGCACAGGAAGACGAGACCGTTATCGTGCCCGGTAAAGTGCTTGGCAGCGGTGTGCTCCAGAAGGAGATCACCGTCGCCGCCGTGAACTTCTCCGGAACCGCCCGGACGAAGATCGATCAGGTCGGCGACGCCGTACAGCTCGAACAGATACTCGAGACCAACCCCGAAGGTAGCAACGTGCGGGTGATCCGATGAGCGTCGCGGAGTGGGACGCTGATCTGGTCGTCGACGCACGGGACTGTATCATGGGTCGCGTCGCCAGCGAGGTCGCACAGCGCGCTCTCGACGGCGACCGCGTCGCCATCATCAACGCCGAACACGCAGTCATCACGGGTAACGAGGAGTCCACGATGGACACCTACCGGACCCGCGCGAACCTCGGCTCGGACTCGGGACCGTACTACCCGAAGCGCCCGGACCGCATCTTCAAGCGTGCGATCCGCGGCATGGTTCCGTACAAGCAGGATCGTGGCCGTGAGGCCTTCGAGAGCGTGCGCGTCTACGTGGGCAACCCCCACGACCGCGACGGGCAGGTGCTCGAGGGCACCTCGCTCGACCGGCTCTCGAACATCAAATTCACCTCGCTCGGCGAGGTCTCCGAGAACCTCGGCGCCAACAAGACATGGTAACGAACACGTCCGGTAAGAAGAAGACGGCTGTCGCCCGCGCCACCGTAAGCGAGGGCGAGGGCCGCGTTCGTATCAACTCCCAGCCCGTCGAGCTGGTCGAACCAGAGCTCTCTCGGCTGAAGATGCTGGAGCCGTTCCGCATCTCGGGCGAGGAGCTCCGCGAGGGCGTCGACATCGACGTCACCGTCTCCGGCGGCGGCTTCGCGGGCCAGGCTGACGCCGCCCGCACCGCCATCGCGCGCGGGCTGGTCCAGCATCTGCAGGATGCTGAGCTCCGCGACGCGTTCCTGGAGTTCGATCGCTCGCTGCTGGTGAACGACTCGCGCCAGCCCGAACCCAAGAAGTGGGGTGGGCCCGGTGCGCGTGCCCGCTACCAGAAGTCCTACCGCTGAGGTGATCTACCCATGATGATACCCGTCCGGTGTTTCAGCTGTGGAAACGTCATCGGCGAACACTGGGAGGAGTTCCACGAACGCGGTCGTGAGGGCGACGAGGACCCCGGCGAAGTACTGGACGACCTCGGCGTCACCCGCCACTGCTGCCGGCGGATGATGGTGAGCCACCGCGACCTGGTCGACGTGGTCTCCCCCTACCAATGAGCATGGAGTTCAACCGGTACGAGAAGGCACGCATCATCGGCGCCAGAGCGCTGCAGTTGTCGTACGGCGCGCCCGTGCTGGTGAACACTGAGACGACGGAGCCGTACCTCATCGCGGCCGAGGAGTACGACGCCGGCGTCCTGCCGTTCACCGTTCGACGGGAGGGCATATGACGCGTATCAGCGGCGTCTCGCTCCGTCGGGTGCTCGACTCCCGTGGCAACCCCACGGTCGAAGCTGATGTACTCACCGTGTCGGGCGGCTTCGGCCGCGCGGCGGCCCCCTCCGGGGCCAGCACCGGCGAGTACGAGGCGATCGAGCTTCCCCCCGGCGAGGCAATCGCTGCGGCCCGGAAGCGCGCGGTTCCCCGACTCGTGGAGGAGGTCCACGCGGGGAACCAGCGCGAGGTCGATTCCGCGCTACGGAGCGCCGACGGCACCGAGAACTTCTCGGAGCTCGGCGCCAACAGCGCGGTCGCGATCTCGATGGCGGCGGCGAAAGCCGGCGCCGACGTGCTCGGGGCGCCGCTGTACCAGCATCTCGGCGGCGCCTTCCGCGGCGACGCGTTCCCCGTGCCGCTCGGGAACGTGGTCGGCGGCGGCGAGCACGCCGCGGATGCGACCCACGTTCAGGAGTTCCTCGCGGCGCCCGTGGGCGCTCCCTCCGTCCAGGAGGCGGTGTTCGCCAACGCGGCGGTCCACGAGGAAGTCGGCGACCTGCTCGCAGAGCGGGGCGTCGCTGCCGCGAAGGGCGACGAGGGCGCGTGGGCGCCCGCAATCGATGATTCCGAGGCGTTCGAACTCGTCGCGACGGCGTGTGAGTCCGTCGAAGCGGAGTTCGGGTTCGAGGTCGGCTTCGGCCTCGACATCGCGGCTTCGGAGCTGTGGGACGGCGAGGTCTACCGGTACGGCAACACAGCCCGCTCCCCGGAGGAGCAGGTCGACTACGTCGCCGAGCTGGTCGAGGAGTACGATCTCGTCTACGTCGAGGACCCGCTGGAGGAGAACGATTTCGCCGGCTTCGCCGACCTGACTGAGAGAGTGGGCACCGAGGCGCCGAGCGCCTCGAACGCGAGCGGGCAGCGCTCGCGAGCAGACCGGACGCTCGTCTGCGGCGACGACCTGTTCGTCACCAACGTCGAGCGGCTCCAGCAGGGGATCGACCAGGGCGCTGGCAACAGCATCCTGATCAAGCCCAACCAGATCGGGACGCTCTCGCTGGCGGTCGACGCCATCGAGCTCGCAACCCGGAACGGCGTCACCCCGGTCGTCTCCCACCGTTCGGGGGAGACCGAGGACGTCACGATCGCACACCTCGCCGTCGCGACCGGCGCCCCGTTCATCAAGACGGGGACCGTCGGGGGCGAGCGAACTGCCAAACTCAATGAACTCATCCGCATCGCGGAGGACGCTGTATGAGCGAAAGCGAAAACGACGAGACAGAACCCGCCGAGGAGGAGGTGGCCGGCGAGGCCGCCGATACCCAGGCGGCGGTAGAGAGCGCCGAGGCCGCAGAGGCTGACGCCGAGACAACAGTGGCCGAAGAGGCCGAGGAAGAGTCCCGCTTCGACGAGGACGTGATGCCCGAAGAGGAGAAAGCAGATCTCCTCATCCCCGTCGAGGACTATCTCTCCGCTGGAGTCCACATCGGAACCCAGCAGAAGACAAAGGACATGGAGCGGTTCATCCACCGCGTCCGTGACGACGGACTGTTCGTGCTCGACGTGAGCCGAACGGACGGTCGCATCCGCACGGCTGCGGATTTCCTCGCCAACTACAACCCCGAGCAGGTGCTCGTCACCTCCTCGCGGCAGTACGGTCGGTTCCCGGCCGAGAAGTTCGCGGACGCCATCGGCGCCCGCGCCCGCACCGGGCGGTTCATCCCGGGGACCCTGACCAACCCGAAGTACGACGGCTACATCGAGCCTGACGTGCTGGTCGTCACCGACCCGATCGGTGACTCTCAGGCCGTCAAGGAGGCCATCACGGTCGGCATCCCCGTCATCGCCATGTGTGACTCGAACAACGCGGTGTCGAACGTCGACCTCGTCATCCCGACGAACAACAAGGGCCGACGCGCGCTCTCGGTCGTCTACTGGCTGCTTGCCAACGAGACGCTCGACCGCCGTGGCGCAGAGCCAGCGTACGCCCTCGAGGACTTCGAAGCCGGCCTCTAACGGCTCACTGACCCTTTTCACGCGTTTCTCGTCCCCGACCAGCCGCTGGCTTGTCGATTCGGTCGTCGCCGACGGGCTTTTTGATCCTGCAAGAGAGGCCACCTTATGGGCTACAGCATCGTCGACGTCGACGAGGTACCGAACGCCGAGAACCGCCCGTGTACGCTCCGGCGGCTGACCGACCCGGCCGGCCTCTCGGCCGTGGCAGTCAACCGCTACAGCGCCGACCCGGGCGAGGAGATCCCACTGGCGTATCACTATCACGACGAGCAGGAGGAGGCGTTCTACGTCATCTCGGGAAGTCTCCACGTCGAGACGCCCGAGCGGACCTACGAGCTCGGCGCCGACGAGCTGTTCGCCGCCGAACCCAGGTCACCCCACCGGGCGTTCTGTCCGGAGACCGCCGAGGAGCCTGTCGAAGTGCTCGCTATCGGCGCCCCGAACGTCAGTGACGGCGACGAGGTTCACGCGTTCGACCCGGAGGCTGACGAGTTACCGGTCGGCGAGTAGTCGAGCGGGCTCTCACGAGTCCGAGGCGGGGTCGGCCGACTGGCAGTCGGAACTACTGTAACCTCCGGGGGCCACGGCTCGAGTATGACCGTTTCGAGCGCCCCCGGGAAGGTGTATCTCTTCGGGGAGCACGCCGTGGTGTACGGCGAGCCGGCGGTGCCCTGCGCCATCGAGCGCCGGGCGCGCGTAACTGCCGAGCCCAGGGACGACGACCACGTCCGCGTTGAGGCAGTTGACCTCTCTCTCGACGGGTTCACCGTCGAGTGGGCCGAGTCGACGAAGGACCGCCCCGACGTGGACGTCCCCTCGTCGCTCGTGGAGGCGGCGATGGGCTACATCGAGGAGGCTGTCGCACAGGCCCGGGACGCCCTCGACGACCACGACGCAGGGTTCGACATCACTGTCGAGAGCGATATCCCGCTCGGGGGCGGCCTCGGCTCCTCGGCGGCGGTCGTCGTCGCGGCGATCGACGCCGCGGTCCGCTCCCGCGACCAGCGTATCGACCCCCGAGAGCTCGCCAATCGGGCGTATCAGGCCGAACACACCGTTCAGGAGGGCCAGGCGTCCCGCGCGGACACGTTCTGCTCGGCGATGGGCGGAGCAGTTCGTGTCGAGGGCGACGATACGCGGGCGATCGATGCGCCGGAACTCCCGCTCGTCGTCGGCTACGACGGCGGCGCGGGCGATACGGCAGAACTCGTCGCGGCAGTGCGTGAGCTGCGCGAGCGCTACGAGTTCGCCGCCGACACCGTCGAGACCATCGGCGACATCACTCGCCGGGGGGAGACGCTGCTCGCCGATGCGGACCCGGGCGAGAAACCGGATGGCGCGCTCCTCCAGGAACTCGGGGAGCTGATGGACTTCAACCACGGGCTGCTCTCGGCGCTGGGGGTCTCCTCGCGCTCGCTGGACACGATGGTGTGGGCGGCTCGCGACGCCGGCGCCGCGGGGGCGAAGCTCACCGGCGCGGGCGGCGGCGGCTGTATGGTCGCAGTTGACGACACCGACTCGACACAGAGCGCGCTCGGCTACACCCCCGACTGTGCACAGACGTTCCGTGCGGAACTCGCGACCGAGGGGGTGCGCGCCGAAGAATGACCGTTGTGTTAAAACTCGGTGGCTCCGTCATCACCGAGAAGGACCGTCCGGAGACGCTGGACGGGGCGGCGCTAAACGCCGCCGCGGACGCCATCGCGGATGCGGTAGTCCACGGCGACGTGTCGGAGTTAGTGGTCGTCCACGGCGGCGGAAGCTTCGGCCACCATCATGCAAGCGAAGCTGGCGTGTCGACCACCGAGGGGACCAGCGACGCAGCCGAGGCTATCGCCATCCACGGCGCGATGACGACGCTGAACAAGTTCGTCCTCTCTCGACTCCACGAGCGGGACGTGCCGGCGGTGCCGGTCCACCCGCTTTCGGCCGGTGCGCGCGACGAGGCCGGCAACCTCGACCTCCCGCTCTCGCAGGTGGCGACGATGCTGGGCGAGGGGTTCGTCCCGGTGCTCCACGGCGACGTCCTCGCGACGGCTGGCGAGGGCGTGACCGTACTCTCGGGCGATGAAATCGTCACCACGGCCGCGGAAGAACTCGACGCCGAACGCGTTGGGCTCTGCTCGACAGTGCCAGGCGTGCTGGACGCCAATGACGAGGTGATCCCCGAGATCACCGCGTTCGAGCAGGTTGAATCGGTGCTCGGCGGGAGTGGCGCCGGGGAAGACGTGACCGGTGGGATGGCCGGGAAAGTGACGCAGTTACTGGGGCTGGGCGCGCCCGCCTCAGTGTTCGGCCCGGACGCGATTTCGGCGTTTTTGGCTGGCAACCAGCCGGGGACAACGATTCGAGGCGCTGACTGTCAAGCGCCTGGAGGCACCGATTCGAGGCGCTGACTGCCAAGCGCCTGGAGGCACCGATTCGAGGCGCTGACTGACAATGTTCTGAGCACCCGAAAAGAGCCGCCCGGTTCAGCAACCCTTTACCCGTTCGCTGTCCGGCTTCGACCATGCACAAGATCACCCGGAGCGGATGGGTGGAGGTCGTCACCGGGTCGATGTTCTCCGGGAAGACCGAGGAACTCCTGCGTCGCCTGCGACGCGCCGAGATCGCGGGCCAGGACGTCGCGGCGTTCACGCCGGCCATCGACGACCGGTTCGGCGAGACCACCATCGGCTCCCACGAGGGGCGACAGTGGGACGCACAGGTTATCGAAAACGAGGGCGCGGGCGTGTGGGACCTCGAGGACCATCTCAACGGGGAGCAGGTCGTCGCGATCGACGAGGCGAACTTCTTCACCGAGGAGCTCGTCGACGTCTGTGAGAAGCTCGCCGGGGACGGTCGCCGCGTCATCGTCTCGGGGACCGATATCACGTTCCGGGGCGAGCCGTTCACGCCGCTGCCAGAGCTGATGGCGACCGCCGAGTACGTCGACAAGCTCCGAGCCATCTGCACCGTCTGTGGCGAGCCGGCGACCCGCAACCAGCGACTCGTCGACGGCAGGCCTGCTCACGTCGACGATCCGACGATCGTCGTCGGCGCCGAGGAGTCCTACGAGGCGCGCTGCCGGAACTGCCACACGCTGCGGACTGGCTGATGACGACCTGGGTTGCTGAGCCGGAAGGGGGTCGCGCTCGCGGCCCGCGCGGGCTCGCTCGTGCGTGGGCGGAGGTGGTGCTCCGTCCGCGCAGGTTCTTCCGTAACGGCGTCGCGCCTGCCGACCAGGCTCCTGGACTCGTCTTCGGCGTCCTGATCGCGCTCGTCGTCGCCGTGGGGCGGTTGGTGAGTGGCGACCTCCCCGAGCTCCCACCCTTCGTTCCCGAGGCCGGGGTGCTCCGTGGGCTGCTCGTACTGCTCACCGTCGGGCTGTTTCTCGCACCTGCGACGTTCCACCTGGCGGCGGCACTCGAAACGCTCGGGCTCGTGCTGCTCGCGCCCGACCGCGGCGGCGTGAGCGAGACGGTCCAGCTCATCGCCTACTCGACGGCGCCGTGCCTGTTCGCGGCGGTGCCGTGGCCGCCGCTTCGGATCGGCTGCTGTCTCTACGGAGCTGGGTTGCTCGTGGTCGGAACGGCAGTCCGCCACGACACGTCGCTCCTGCGGGCGGTCCTTGCGGCTGCACTCCCCGCAGCGTTCGTGTTCGGCTACGCGTTCGGCGGCTTCTCTGCCGCCGGACTCGTCTCATAGTGAGTACTGCGAGTCTGTCCCGCCGTGACCATCCGTGTCGGTGATGGGAGCCCCTGAACCGGCGGCGTTCGACACCGTCGATGCACCGATTCGCCGTAATCACTATCAGCGGCCGGACGGACTCACTCGCTGAGCCGAAGGGCTTTGTAGCGCGCGCCCGGGCTCTCCGCTATGCTGACGCTCTCCATCGAGGACCTGTTGCTGGAACTGGAGGACGGCGCCGTCAAACACGTCGGGCCGAAAACGACCGATGCGACCGCGAAACTCTACCACGTCGAGGAGACCGAGGCGCGGCCGTTCGGCGACCAACAGCTCAAACTCGCCTTCGCCGACGGCGAGGGGAACGAGGTCGAAATCGCGCTCGACAGGGATGTCGCGCGCGAACTGGGCACCGACATCGAGGCGACGCTGTCCGACGGGTGAGATCACCGCCCAGACGGCGGCGTAGGCCCCATCACGCCGCCGGCTCGCGACTGCCGACCGTGATCGTCGGCGGTCCGTTTCGACAACGCCTTTAGGGCGGACCGTGTGGTTTCTTCCAAATGGGTAACTGTATCATCTGCGGCCAGGACGTCGATGGCCGCATCTGTCAGTCTCACGAAGAAGACGTAGTGTTCGATTTCCGGGGCGACAGCCCCGACCAGCTGGTCCGCAACCGGTTCTACCGGGGCGTCGTCGACGGCTACGCCGATTTCGGCGTGTTCATCGACCTCTCGCCCAATGTCACCGGACTGCTCCACCGTTCGGAGATCGACGGCCGGCTGGAGAGCCTCGACTGGGAGGCCGGCGACACAGTCTACGTCCAGGTGAAGAGCGTCCGAGAGAACGGCAACGTCGACCTCACTTCCTCCATTCGTCAGTCGGAGGGTGAGTTCCGTGGGACGCTCATTCAGGAACGAACCGAGGAGAAACTGCCCGAGGAGGTCGAAGAGGGAAACGGGAGTGAGCGGAGCGACGAGGGAAACGGGCGTGAGCGAGGAACGGCCGAGAGCGACGGTGGGGGAGGTGCCGTCGAGACCGGCGTAACCACGGAAGCGGAAACGGAGACGGAGGAAGAGCCCGAACCGGAGCCGGTCGAGACGGTATCAGAACCCGAGACGGCGGCGCCGACTGCGGAGCCTGAATCCGAGGCCGAGTCCGAACCGGAGCCCGAAGCTGAAGCCGGGGCCGAACCGGCGGCGGAAACGGAGACCGCAGCGGAGCCGGAACCCCGCGAGGCAACGCACAGCGAAATCGCCGACCTTCCGGATCGTGTCGACGAACTCGTCCGCATCGAGGGCGAAGTCGTCAGCGCTCGCCAGACCGGCGGGCCGACGGTGTTCGAGCTTCGCGACGAGACGGGCGTCGCCGACTGTGCGGCGTTCGTCGAAGCCGGCGTGCGCGCCTACCCCGAGATCGAGATCGGCGACATCGTCCGTCTCGACGGCGAGGTCGAGCTCCGACACGACGAGATCCAGGTCGAGACCGAGGCGCTGGTTGAACTGGAAGGCGACGAGGCCGCCGAAGTCGAGCGACGCCTCGCCGACGCGATGACCGACCGGGCCCGCCCCGATGAGCTGACCCTCGTCGCGCATGACGAGCGGCTGGAGGCCATCTCCGGCAACCTGCTCGACGCCGCCGAGTCCATCCGCCGCGCAGTGCTCGAGTCCCGACCGATCGTGGTCCGCCACGGCGCGACCGCCGACGGCTACGTCGCCGGCGTGGCGCTCGAACGTGCCATCCTGCCGCTGGTGCGTGAGGAGCACGCCACCAGCGACGCCGAGTACCATTACGTCAACCGCCGGCCGCTGGAGGACGCGGTTTACGGGATGAACGACGCGACCAACGACGTGACGAAGATGCTGCAGGACCGCGAGCGCCACGACGAGAAGCTGCCCCTGGTCGTGCTCGCCGGCACCGCCTCCACGGTCGAGAGTGAGGACGGACTGGAGATGCTCGGCATCTACGGCGCGGACCGGATCATCGTCGACGCCGCACCCGCTGACCCCGAAATCGCCGCCGTCACGGACGTACTGGTCAACCCCGAGAGCGACGACGCGCTCTCGACGGGTGCACTGGCCTCGTCACTCGCGACGACGCTCAACAGCGGGGTTGGCGACGAGATCGCCCACCTCCCGGCGGTGAGCTACTGGGAGGACACGCCCCAGAGCTACCTCGACGCCGCTCGCGACGCGGGCTTCGACGAGGAGCACGTGACCGAACTCCGGGAAGCTGTCGCGCTGGAGGCGTACTACCAGTCCTACTCCGAGAAACGTGAGCTCATCGGCGACCTGCTGTTCGGCGAGAGCGAGGAGGCCGTCGCGGCCGCCGGCGCGCCCGAAGATGTGGCCGCCGAGGAGTCCTTGGCCGGCCACATCGCGACGCAGTTCCGCGAAAAACTCGACACCGAGGTCGAGACGGCGCAGGCCAACACCGAAGAGAGCGAGGCCGCCGGCGTCAGCGTGGCTGTGTTGGACACCGACTCCTACACCCACAAGTACGACTTCCCGCCGACATCGCTGCTGCTCGACGAACTCCACCGCCGCAGTGACGCCGAGGTCACCATCGGTATCGCCATGGACAAGCTCTGGATCCGTGCCGAAACGGATCTTGACCTGCGTGCGGTCGCGCTCGACGCCGCCGAGAACGCTCCGAACGCGGGTATCTCCGCTGCCGGACTCCGCGAGTGCCGCATCGAGTTCCTCTCCGGAGCGCGCGAGGAAGTGGAGATTGCGGTCATCGGCGCCGTGACCGAGCAGTTCGACTGACCGGCAGTTCGTTTTTTGCAACTATCGCCGCGTAGGCTCAGCTCCCCCAACCGCCACGCTCGCGTCTCGAGGCAGTTTGCCGCTCACTCGCTCCGCTCGTTGGCGTTTAACAGCCTCGTTTCTCGCCACCCTTAACCCCGAAAACCACCCCCCAAGATGCAATGAGCCCCGACGCCGCCCCAGACCG
>NZ_JAZKRY010000077.1:0-13160 GCF_036626355.1 Halolamina sp.
TGAACCGGCGGCGTTCGACACCGTCGATGCACCTATTCGCCGTAATCACTATCAGACCCCCGGATTCTCCGGCGAGCGGGCGTCGGTGGATAGGAAAGGCCTTTGCGTTCCCGGGGAGCACATGAAAGTATGACTGACGACGACGAGGCGGTGGAGACGTTCTACACCGAGGAGCGCTGGCAGAACTGGATCGACCGCTTGCGTGAGGAGGACCTCGACCTGGAGAACGAGGACTCCGCTCGCCTGCTGATGAACCTGCAGGAGGACACCGCAATCGCTGTCGCGAAGATCGTCGAGGCGTACGAGAACGGCAGTATCGATGAGGACCGGGCACAGAAGGAGCTGACGGAGATGCAGGAGATCGTGCTCTCGGAGGCGCCTATCGAGGACGATGAGAAGGCGATGCTGGTCGAGAGCGTCCAGATGAGTCTCGAAGTCGTCTTCTACGCCGCCCAAGAGTACGTCGCCGCCGGCGCCGCCGAGGGCGAGGTCGAGGAGTACATCCACGCCGCGGCCGACGCCGAGGCCGAGGAGGATATCGACGCCGCCATCGGCTATCTCGTCCAGGCAGGCACGCTGGTTCTCGACAGTGCCGACCTCGACGTCTCGATCGTCGACGAGATGGAGTACGGCCTCGTCGCTGAGTGGGTCAACGGGCTCGATTCGCTGCAGAACGCGCTGTCGGACCCCGAGACTGTCGAAGAAAATAGCTAAAACCCGCCGCCTCACTGCGCACCTTTTTCCCACCCCGGTTAGAACGGCGGGTATGAAGTTCCGTGGGGACGACCGCGCTGTCACTGTACAGATCGGCGCGGTGTTACTGTTCGGCATTCTCATCATCGCCCTCGCGACGTTGCAGGCGACCGTCGTTCCGGATCAGAACGCGACCACCGAGTTCGAACACAGCCTCGATGCCCAGCAGGGGATGGCCGACCTGCGAAACGCCCTCCTTTCGGCCGGCAGCAGCGGCGACCCTGCGAGCGCGTCGGTCCCACTGGGGACGACGTACGAGCAGCGAACGTTCCTCATCAACCCGCCGCCCGCGAGGGGGGCGGTTCGGACCGCCGGCACGGGTGACCCGCGCATGAACGTCACCCTGGACAACGCTGTCGCGGACTCGCCCTACGAGAACGCCCAGGATTACTGGGATGGCGACGCACACACCTACGACACCGGCGCAATCGTCTACACCCCGAACTACAACGAGTACCGCGAGGCGCCCGTCACCCTGTACGAGCATAGCCTCGTCGCGAACGTCTACAAGGAGAATCGGACGCTGGAACGCACCGGCCAGACGCTGATCCGTGGCAACCGCATCAACCTCCTCACGATCAACGGGACGCTTCAGGAGAACAGCATCACCGGCGAGAGCGTCGACGCCCGGCCGCTGAGCGCCTACACCAACACCGTCACCGTCCGCTCGGACGCGGCCGAGCCGCTCTGGCTCAACGTCACGACCCGGCTGAGCAGCGACACCTGGCGCAACCGGGTGCTCGCCGAGCAGCTGACGTCGAACGGCGGCAGCGTCGCCGAAGTCCGCGAAATCAGCAACACGACCCGGAACGGTGTCAGCTACTACCGGGTCGGTATCCGACTGGAAGCGGGCAAGAGCTACGAGCTCCGCGGCGCGAGCGTCGCGGTCGGCGCTGTCTCCGAGGCGAACAAGCAGCCGAAACCGACCTACCTCGTCGTGACGGACGGGTACGACACGGTCGCGAACGGTTCGACCGGGAAGATCACGGTCCAGGTGCGCGATCAGTTCAACAACCCGGTCGACGGGTTCGCCGTCAACGGGAGCCTCGACACGGAGCATCTCCAGTTCGTCGACGAGAGCGCCACCCAGGTTGACAGCATCAGCGTCACCACCGACGAGGACGGCTACGCGACGTTGACCTACACCGCTGTGAAGGAGACCGCCGGGAGCGAGACGGCGTGGCTCAACGTGAGCATGCTCAGCGGCGCCGAGACGTACCGGTACACGAACTTCTCCGGGAAACAGGTCCCGTTGTTCGCCAGCGGGCCGGATGGTAGCGACATTGGGAATACGTTCAACCCCGGTCAACCGGGAAGCGTCATTCTCGACGATACCGTTCGCAACGGCGACGACTATACGGTCACGTTCAACAACACTGGGGCGGAGAATCGAACAATCGAATACGCGCGCGTCAACGTATACATCACTCAGCAGCAGGGTGGCGGAACCACCGACGAGCCCACATACGCCGACCTGTTCACCCCGTCGGGTATGCAAGCCGCACGCCTGAATATCGGGGGACAGTACAGGCAGCTTGCACCGACCGTGACCATTCCCGGCGACGATACGAGGGACGTCACACTCGCGTTCGATCAAACACCGACCAACGACAACGACGACTCGTGGTTCGTCATCACCATCGTCTACGATAACGGTGAGCAGGCGCTGTACTTCGTGAGCGTCGCCTCATGATGCGTGAGGCGGAGTGGGTGGTGGAGAACCGCGCCCAATCCGAGTCAGTTGGGGTGATTCTCCTGGTCGGAATCGTCGTCATCAGCGTCGCCACCGTTGGCGCGTTCGCCCTGGGCGACATCGACAGCGACGAGCGGAACTTCGACGCGACGGTCGAGGTCACGACCGACCGCATCACCATCGTCCACGGGGGGGGTGACCCTGTCCCCCTCTCCGACCTCCTGCTCGTGCTCCGGGTCGACGGAACGACGACTCGGACCAAGCCGAACGACAGCGAACTCGTGGGCGGCGATAGCGACGAGCTGTTCGAGCCCGGCGAGCGCTGGGTCACCGATACTGTCTCGTATTCAACAGACGAACTCGTCACAGTACGGCTTTTCGACGTCGACACCCAGTTGGCGAAGGACACCCGCTACCCGAACACGGCGGTAGCCACCGGAACAACTGGACCGGCGCCAACCGATACCGCCACGCCGACGGACTCAACTGCCCCGAGCGTGACGGTGAACGCGCCTGACGGCGGAGAGCTGTTCCACCACGTGGAGGTCCTGGCATTCGGTCGGAACAGGTGACAGAACCGATTTTCGACAATCGACGTAAGCCTTATCGACAGACACAAATAGCTAACCGGCGCATCCTGAAGCATGAAATCAGTCGGTATCGACGCCGTCGAAATCTGGGCGGGGAAACTCAAACTCGACCTGCCCGAGACGTTCGCCCCGGAGAAGGACGAGGACCCCGACAAGTACCGCAAGGGGCTGGGCCTGGTGAACTCCTCGTTCCCGGACACCTACGAGGACATCGTCACGATGGGCGCCAACGCGGCCAAGCGCCTGATGGACCGCAAGGGGCTGAAACCCGACGACATCGGCCGCATCGACGTGGCCACCGAGTCGGCCTTCGACAACTCAAAGCCCGTCTCGACCTACATCGCCGGCTGTCTGGAGCAGGTGTACGACGAGGACTTCCACCACGCCAACAAGGGCGAGCGGAAGTTCGCCTGCATCGCCGGCACGCAGTCCATCGACGACGCGTACAACTGGATCAAGGCGGGGCGCAACCGCGGGCGCTCGGCGATCGTCGTTGCCACCGACACGGCGCTGTACGCCCGGGGCTCCAGCGGAGAGGCGACCCAGGGCGCCGGCGCCGTGGCCCTCCTCATCACCGAGGACCCGAGCATGGTCGAACTCTCGACCGAGCAGGGGTACGGCAGCGCCGACGAGACGGACTTCCTCAAGCCGAACCAGCAGTTCCCGAGCGTCGACGGCAAGCGCTCGATGCAGGTGTATCTCGCACGGATGCGCGAGGCCGTCGAGGACTTCGAATCCGTCGCCTGGGACATGCACCCCGAGGACCTCGAGTACATCCCGTTCCACACCCCGTTCCCGGGGATGGTGCGGAAAGCCGGCCTGCTTGGCTATCGGCACATGATTCGGGACACCGAAATCGAGGACGAACTGGCCGGCGAAATCGGCCGTCAGCCCCGCGAGGGTGAGTACGAGGACTGGGACACGTACGAGGACGCCATCCGTGACTACATGGACAAGTTAAAGCAGACCGACATGTACCAGTCCTGGTACGCCGAGACCATCGAGCCGACGCTTGGCCTGGCTCGCGAGGTCGGGAACTGGTACACCGGCTCCGTTCACGTCGCACGCGCGAGCGCGCTCAAACACGCCGCCGAGGAGGATATCGACCTGACCGGCGAGCAGATGCTGGTGGGCTCCTACGGCTCCGGTGCCCAGGCCGAGATTCACGCCGAGACGGTCCAGGAGGGCTGGAAAGAGGAGATCGAGCAGCTCACAATCGACGAGCAACTGGCGGCGCGCTACGACCTCGACTTCGACGAGTACGAGCAGGTCCACGACGTCCACAACCACGACATGACCGTCGACGTCGAGGAGTTCACCATCCCGAACGGCGAGTTCGTCTTCGCCGGAATCGGGCGGATGAACGAGCGGAAGTACGAGTACGTGGAGTAACTCGACCGACAACCCGACTCAGCGCGGCAGCGTCAGCTCCTCGCCGTCCGCGTACACGGTCGGTTCCCGGAGAATGCCGTCGAGATGGATTGGCGCCTCGGTGTCCCCGCCGATGGCGGCGTCGTCACCGATGGCGATATGGACGGTGCCGGCAGCCTTCTCGTCGAGCAGCACCGAGCCGACGAGTTCGTCGACGCCGACGTTCGTCCCGATGCCGAGTTCCGCGATGTTCCTCGCCGCACGGCCGACGTCGGCGGAGGCGTCCTCCACGTCGGAGCGGATGGCATCGTCCGAGATGTGGGTGACGTGGCCGTCCTCGACCTCGAAGCTGAGCTTCTGGTCGGCCGCCAGTAGCCCGTGGGGCATCATTGTCCCGTCGACGACGAACGTGCCGTTGGCGTCGAGGGGCGAGATGTACACCTCACCAGCGGGGAGGTTCGAGAACGTCCCCGGTTCGTGGACGATTCCGGTGTCCTCGTGCCATTCGCGCCCATCGACGTCGAAGGTGATGTCGGTCCCGGCGGGGGTGGTTATCCGAACCGCCGCGGCGTGTGCAACCTGTTTTTTGACCTCCGCAGAGTGCTCGGCGATGGCGTCGTAGTCGGCATCGAGGCCAGCGACCATCACGCGCTCGGTGATCCCCGGGAGCGTGGCGCCGCGGGCGCCCGCCTCGCAGGCATCCGAGCGCGCGCGAGTGTGTGAGAGGCTGCGCGTCGTGGGCGCGAGGAACGTGTCGGCAGCCTGTAACGCCGCCGCGACGGGTTCGGGCGGCTCCTCCCCGTGCTGGTCGCCAGGCTGATACTGGACGTAGGTTGCGTCCTCGGTCACCTCACACGCCACGTCGTAGAGCGCCTCCGCGATTGCGCGGCGCTTGTCGTCGGTGACGACGGCGATCGACTCCTTCTCCTGGAGGTCGAGACACTGATGGATGGCGGTTTCGGCGGCGTCGTGAAGGTCGCTCATGCGCGAGGGTTCGGCGGAGTGGCGAATAGGTCTTGGGGCGGGGGCGCTGCGCTTCCCTCGGCCCGGCTGCGACGAACCGTCGCCTACTTATTCGCTTGTGCGCCAGTTCGACCTGTATGACCAAGGTGGGCGTGGTCGGCTACGGCACGATCGGGAAGCGCGTAGCTGACGCAGTCGTCGCACAGCGGGATATGGACCTCGTGGGGGTCGCCAAGACCTCCCCGAACTTCGAAGCGCAGGCCGCCATCGCGAACGGCTACGACCTCTACGCGGCGGTGCCCGAACGCCGCGAACGGTTCGACGAGGCGGGGATGCCCGTCGCTGGCGATCTCGACGCACTGGTCGCGGCGGCCGACGCCATCGTCGACGCGACGCCGAGCGGGATCGGCGCGCAGAACCGCGAAACCTACGAGAAACACGACACCCCGGCGATCTACCAGGGCGGTGAGGACGCCGACGTGGCCGACACCTCGTTCAACGCGCGCGCCAACTACGAGGACGCCGAGGGCGCGGACCACGTGCGGGTCGTCTCCTGTAACACCACCGGGCTCTCGCGCCTACTCGCGCCGCTTCGCGAGGAGTACGGCGTCGAGAAATCCCGCGTGACGTTGGTGCGTCGCGGCGGCGACCCCGGCCAGAGCAGTCGCGGGCCCATCAACGACATCCTCCCCGACCCCGTCTCGCTGCCGAGTCACCACGGCCCGGACGTAAAAACCATCTTCCCCGACAGCAGCATCGACACGCTCGGGCTGAAGGTGCCCTCGACGCTGATGCATATGCACTCGGTGAACGTCACGCTGGAGGAAGCCACCGACCCCGAGGCCGTCACGCAGCTCCTGGCCGAGGAGTCCCGCCTCTTCCTCGTTCCCGAGGACACGGGCATCGACGGCACGGGGAAACTGAAGGAGTTCGCCCTCGACGCCGGGCGCTCCCGCGGCGACATCTGGGAGAACTGCATCTGGGCCGAGTCCGTCGCCGTCCGCGGCCGGGACCTCTACCTCTTCCAGGCCATCCACCAGGAGTCCGACGTGGTGCCCGAGAACGTCGACGCCATCCGCGCTGTCACTGAGACCGCAGGCAAGGCCGAGAGCATCGCGACGACCGACGAGACCCTCGGCATGGGGCTCGGCCGGCAGTTCGAGCGGTAACGCCAGACGTCGAAACTGAGACTCTCGTCGGAGTAGCTCGTCAGCGCTGGTCGATACGTTCGTAACCACCAGAATAGAACCCATTTAGCAGTCACGCAAGGGTTAATTTTCCGCCGCAGTAAGAGACGGAGTTGATGTGGTTATCAGCGCTCACGGCAGCAGCTGAGCGGGGTATCACACTGTACACTGTGCCGGTCGTCGGTATCGAACTGGGGCAGACGGCAGTCACCGGAATCGGCATCCTCATGATTCTGTTCCTCCTCATGGGGTCCGGGTTCTTTTCGTCGTCAGAAATCGCGATGTTCTCCCTGTCGACTCACCAGATCGACGCGATGGTCGAACAGGGACTGCGTGGCGCTCGGGCGGTCAAATCTCTCAAGGACGACCCCCACCGCTTGCTCGTGACGATTCTCGTGGGGAACAACCTCGTCAACATCACGATGTCCTCTATTTCGACGACCATCGTCGGCTTCTACCTCGACGCGGGCACGGCGGTCCTCGTCTCGTCGTTGGGCATCACGTCGATGGTCCTGCTGTTCGGTGAGAGTGCACCCAAGTCCTACGCCGTCGATAACACTGACTCGTGGGCCCGAACCGTCGCGCCGCCGTTGACGATCGTCGAGAAACTTCTCTGGCCCCTCATTACCCTGTTTTACTACCTGACGAGACTCGTCAACAGGCTTACGCCCGGCAGCTCGTCGCTCGAATCGTCGTACGTCAGCCGCGAAGAGATTCGGAACATGATCAAGACGGGCGAGCGCGAGGGGATCCTCGACGAGGACGAACGCCAGATGATCCAGCGGACCCTGCGGTTTCAGGACACCGTTGCCAAGGAGGTGATGACCCCCCGCCTCGATATGGAGGTCGTCTCCGCAGACGCGACCGTCGAAGAAGCAATCGAGGAATGCATGCAGTCGGGGCACGCCCGCCTGCCGGTCTACGAGGGGTCGCTGGACAACGTGACCGGCGTCTTCGACATCCGTGACCTGGGCCAGGATTCCGACTACGACGCCTCCGCCGGTCTCGAGGTGGCGGACGTGGCCAACCCGACGCTCCACGTCCCCGAGTCCAAGAACGTCGACGACCTCCTCTCGGAGATGCGCGAGAACCGGATGCACATGGTCATCGTCGTCGACGAGTTCGGTGCCACCGAGGGCCTCATTACGATGGAGGACATCGTCGAGGAGATCGTCGGCGAGATACTAGTCGGTGACGAGGAGCACCCGCTCGAGTTCGTCGGCGACACCGAAGTGCTGGTCCGCGGCGAGGTGAACATCGAAGAAGTGAACGAGGCGCTCAACATCCATCTCCCCGAGGGTGAGGAGTTCGAAACCATCGCGGGCTTCATCTTCAACCGCGCGGGCCGCCTCGTCGAGGAGGGCGAGGAGCTCGACTACGAAAACGTGACGATGCGGGCCGAGCAGGTTGAAGACACTCGCATTCAGAGAGCGCGCGTAACCGTCGACCGCGATACCGTCGGTTCGGTCGAAGACGAGTCCCCGTCCGGCGAGGACGAAACCGAGTGACCGACGTGTCTCGACGGTCGGGACCCCGAATAGGTGACTCATAGTCACTGCGATGACTATTTTCAGGAGTAGCGTCGAAGGATGTCGTATCGGACGCCAACTTCTCTGTATTCTTTCGCGATGGTGGTAACGAATCATCGCAGTCACTATCAGTCCCTCTGAAAACCCCCGCGGCGACTCAGCATACCGCGTTCTGCGTGAAATCTCCTGCAGTTTGACGGCACCATCCCGGAGAACCGGTGGAAACCATTAGGGGACCGGCAGACGTATTCTCGCTACCGAGACATGTACGAGAACATCCTCCTCCCGTACGACGGGAGCGACGGCGCCGCTGCGGTGCTCCATCACGCCAGTGAACTCGCCCACGGGGCCGACGCGACCATTCAGGTGCTCTACGTCGCCGACACGACGCGCGACAGCGTCACCGTCGTCGACGGGCAAACTGTCGATGTGCTGGAACAACAGGGTGAGGAGATCCTCGACGAGGCCGCAAAAACGCTGGACACACTCGGGAACGACTACGAGACCGATATCGTTCAGGGCAACCCGGCCCCGACGATCGTGGACTACGCAGAGCGGTACGACCAAGACCTGATCGTGATGCCGACCCACGGCCGCGAGGGGGTTTCACGATATCTCAACGGGAGCGTCTCCGAGAAGGTCGTCCGGCTCTCCTCGGTTCCGGTCCTCACTGTCCGCATGAAACCCGACGAGACGCTCGAGTTCCCCTACGAGACCATCCTCGTTCCAACGGACGGGAGCGCAGCCGCAACACACGCTGCTGAACACACACTCTCGCTTGCGGCGGCGCTCGATGCGACCGTGCATGTCCTGTCTGTCGTCGACGACGCGGCACTTGGACTTGACGTCCGGTCGACGGTGTCCGGCAAAGAAACTGAAGCGGCCGCGACCGACGCCGTCGAGGCCATCGTTTCGGAGGCCGAAACCCGTGGGGTTACGAATACCGTCTGTCATGTCGAACACGGACCGCCCGCAGAGGTGATTCTCGACAAAATCGAATCGAACGACATCCACCTCGTTGGGATGGGGACGACAGGGAGACGTGGCACGGACCGGATCCTGCTCGGCAGTGTCGCCGAGGAGACCGTGCGCTCGGCACCGGTCCCCGTACTGACACTCGCGGACGCAGAGTAGCGGGGCGGAACGTCAGCCCGTCGGGAGTGAGTTGGGCCCTGCGGCCCGCTTACTCCGGTTCGTTCGCCTCCAGTACCTCGATCGCAACCAGCGGTTCCCCGGTCAGCGCCTTGATATAGGCGCCGCCGGCAATAGAGACGTGGGAGAACGAGTCCTCGTCGAGCCAGTACATCCCGATGGCGCGGGACGTGTCGCCGCCGCCGACGACCGAGAAACAGTCCGTCTCCGCGATGGCTTCGAGCACCCCGACGGTCCCCTCCGAGAACCGTTCGTCCTCGAACAGGCCAAGCGCACCCTTGACGAACACCGCTTCGCTGTCGACGATCTCCTCGCGGTAGTTCCTGACCGTCTGCGTTCCCACGTCGGGGAACGGCGTGATCTTCTCGTCGATATCCTCGACGTCCACCTCGGCGCGCTCGCCGTCTTCACCCACGTAGGCGAGGTCAACCGGGAGCCGAATCTGGTCACCTCGCTCCTCGAGCATCGAGCGGATAGTCTCCTCGTTGCGCTCCCACTGCTCCCCGAACAGCGCGGTCCCCTCACCCGGGAGGTCGACGCCGACGGGGTTGCCACGGGCACGCAGGAACAGTTCGCCGACGATACCGCCCAGACAGAACCGGTCGACCTTGTCGCCGATGGCGTCCATCACGCCGATGACGTCGGTCGCTTTGGTGCCGCCGAGCACCATCGTCACTTTGCCGTCGAACGAGCGCCGTGCGATCGCGGAGTTGGCTTCGTACTCCGTCTCCATCACCCGGCCGGCGTAGGCTGGCAGGACGTACGGGAAGCCAACGAGCGAGGCATGAGTCCGGTGAGCAGCGGAGTAGGCGTCGTTGATGTAGGCGTCAGCGGGGGCAGCAAGCTGCGAGACCAGGTCGGACTCCGCGTGCTCGGCTGGCTCGCGGTCGGCGAGCTCGTCCTCGACCATGCGGACGTTATCGAGCAGCACCACCTCGCCCGGGTCGGCGTCCTCGATTGCCGCGACTGCGTCCTCGCCGTGGACGTCTGCCACGAACGCAATCTGCTGGTCCAGATGCTCACTGAACACGTCGGCGTGCTGGTCGAGGTGCGTGAAATCGTCCCGGCCGGGCCGGCCCTGGTGGGCCAGACAGATGACCCGGTGGCCGTCAGCGGCGAGTTCAGACACCGTGCGGGCGTGGCGCTCGAACCGCCGGTTGTCCTGTACAGTGCCGTCTTCGATTGGGGAGTTGAGGTCAAGTCGGACGAGCACGCTGGCTTCGGCGAACCGGTCCGCGAACTGATCCAGCGTCGCGAAAGAGCCCATTGTCCGCTGGGTTCGGCTGAGTCGTACTTCAACGGCACGGTCCAGACGAGCGAGGTGAATCGCTCGCGTCCGCGGCACCGACCGGATTCGAATGCCGTGGAGGGGTCGCCACCGTCAGAAGGCTTTTGGGTCGCTGTGGCATACCACGATGTATGCGTAGGGAAGACCGCGACGACCCGTTCGGCGACATCTTCGACGAAATCGAGCGGATGATGGGGGGCGCCGCCGGAGAGGAGCCGGGCGGGACCGACACCCACGTCGACGCCTTCGACGAGGGCGAGATGCTGCGGCTCGTCGCGGATCTGCCCGGTGCCAGCAAGGAGAACGTCTCGCTCCAGTGTGATGGCGAGACGCTCACTATCGAGGCGGGCCCGGAGCAGGAGTACCGCGAGCGCGTGCGGCTTCCCGCCCGTGTCGACGAGCACAGCGCTGAAGCGACGTTCAACAACGGCGTGCTGGAAGTCCGGTTCGACAAAGCTGACACCGCCGATATCGACCTGGAGTAACGCTCGCCGGTCGCCACCGTCCGTAGGTTATCCGGTTTCTGCAGTCATGCGAATCAGTCCCGCGAGCCGGTCGTAAAACCCGGGTTCGTACTTCGTCACCTCGTCGACGGTCGGCCGAGCGTTCGTCTCGTTGACGACCAGCCGGTCGGCTGTCTCCAGCAGGTCCACACCGAGGTAGTCGATATCGAGGGCAGCAGCGGCGCGCTCGGCGAGCTCACGAGCCTCCGGCCGGAGTGAGATCCCTTCGGCGATCGCGCCGCGGTGGACGTTGTGTTTCCAGCGGCCAGCATCGGTCTCCGCGCTGGGGAGGCGACGCTCGACTGCGCCGGCGTACTCGCCGTCGACGACCATCGCACGGTAGTCCCGCGCGTCGGGGAGATACTCCTGCAGCAGATACGAGCGATCACCCGTCGCGCGGAAATCGTGGACCAGGTCGAGATAATCCGTCACGCCGAGCAGTGAGTCGGGGTCGCCCACGCGGGCGACACCGGTACCGCGGGTCGTGGAGTTGGGCTTGACGACCAGCGAGTCCGCCGGAGAGCCCTTCCGGAGCGCCGCGGCGGCCTCGGCGACGGCGTCGTCATCGACGGGGTTCGAGACGAGCGTCGTCTCCGGGACAGGGATGTCGGTCCTGGCGAGCGCCGCGAGAACGCCCGCTTTGTTGCGCGAACTGAGGATTGCTTCGCGGTCGTTCACCCACGGGACGTCGAGCGCGGCGGAGACGGCGCCGCCCTCCATCAGCCGGGACGGGAAGACGAGGCCCACCTCGACCTCGGGGAGAGCGGGGTTGCTGAGTGAGAGCGTGCGCTCGCTTGCCTGCACGGGGACGACCTGGATATCGCGCTCGGCGAGCGGGTCGCGGATACGCTCGAACGTCTCCTGTTGGGTGGCGACGGCGAGACGAAGCATTGCTGTGTTGGTGTTGGCGTGGAGAGTTATAGCTGGCTGGTTCTGTTTGGGTCGGTGGGTGCCTCGGAGGTGAAAATGTCAGCAACAGCGTGAAAGCCCCTGGCCTGAACCGTACCAGTCCCGAGGAAGAACCACGGTCAGACCACCGAACAGAACGACGAACACGGCCTATCTGAATCAGTCCGAGTAGTAGTACTCGCCGTCCCGCTTCTGCTCGCGGTCCTTCTGGCTCCCCGGCTTGTTGATGCGGGGCCGGCCGGTCCGCTCGTCGCGGCGGAACGTGATATCGAGGTCGGCGAGGAACTCGTTCATCCCCGAGCGCATCTCCTGTGGCGGGCGCGCGGTCCCGTGGTGAGCCGGCTCGCCGTCGAACACCATCAGACGGTCCGACAGCAGGTCGATCATGTAGATGTCGTGGTCGATGACCATCGCCGTCGCGTCGTGATTCTCCGTGTAGCGCCGGATAGCCGAGGTGGCCTGTACCCGCTGTTCCACGTCCAGGTGCGCCGAAGGCTCGTCGAGCAGGTAGAGGTCCGCCTCCTCGGAGAGACAGGCCGCGATGGCGACCCGCTGGCGCTCTCCGCCCGAGAGGTCCTCGAGGCTCTGCTCCATCACGCGGCCGAGCTGGAGTGGCTGTGCGATTTCCGTGTTCCAGTACGAAGAGCCGAAATCGTCCGTGATGGAGGCCAGAAAGGCGTCGACGCGCATCGGCTGGTCGATTTCGATGTACTGGGGCTTGTAGGCAATGTCCAGCGAGCTGTCGAGTGTCCCCTCGTCAGGCGTGAGCCGCCCCGTGAACATCTTCGCCAGCGTCGATTTCCCGATGCCGTTCGGGCCCACGACACCGAGCACTTCCGACTCGAAGATGGTCCCGGATTCGACCGCCAGCGAGAACTCGCCCTCGCCGTAGGATTTCCGCATCTCCGGGTACGTGATCAGCGGCGACCCTTTCGTGGAGCTCCGTGGTGCGTGCTCCTCGAACGTGATCGACTCCGGCCGGATTCGCATGTTCTCGTTGTCCAGGTAGCCCGTCAGATACTCGTTGATGCCGTTGCGGACCGATTTGGGGTCAGTGACAACACCGTAGGCCCCGGGCTCACCGTAGGTGACGTGGACCGTGTCAGCGAGCAGGTCCAGAATCGCCAGGTCGTGCTCGACGACGAGCATGGAGCGGTCGTCGTCGGCCAGTTCGCGGATGAGCCCCGCGGCGGTCATCCGCTGGCTGATGTCCAGATACGGC
>NZ_JAZKRY010000078.1:0-12947 GCF_036626355.1 Halolamina sp.
GAGAACACGGAGCAGAACGCTTCGACCACCCTGCTTTTCTTTCGGCCGACCCGGGAGCCACCAGCTCGGTCGTTCGACCACCGCTGGGGCCGCTGGCCCGGCCCGACCGGTAGCGGTTAGGCACGGGGGCCACTACGCCGGCGTATGCCACGCGAGAAATCAGCGTTCGAGCAGCTCCACCCGTGTGATTTCTACACCCCCGACGAGCTGCTGGAGGCGGACCAGATGTACACCGTCTACGAGATCGCCCGCCTGCTCCAGGGGCTCGAGCCGACCGCCGAAATCGACGAGGAGACCGAGGCGATACTGCTCGACTGGGCCATCCCCTGGGTGATGCAGAACGCGGCGGAGCTCGTCGTCGCCGACCCCCCAACCGAGGACGACCCGGGCTACTACGGGCTCCGCCGTGGCACGGATATCGAGCGCGAGTAGCGACCCAGTTGCAACAGAAACCAGCCAGCGGCGGTCGTCCAGCGAGTCGGTGACGCTGGCCCAGGGCGACGCGCCCGGACGGCGCGAGAGGCAGAGTTTAGTGGACCCGCGCCCCGCTCTGAACCAACCATGCAGGTCGAAGTTCTCGAAGCCACCGACGACCCGGAGGAACTGGTCTGTCGAGCCGCACGAAACGACTACGCGTCGCAGTTCGTCGGCGATGTCTCGTTCGAGGAGGTGATGGATACCGTCGACGGTGACAGTATGGAGGAGAAACAGCGGACGCTCATCTCCCACCTGCTGGGCCACGGCCACTACGGCCCGTTCGAGCACGCGCAGGTGACGTTCGCCGTCGAGGGGATGTCCCGTTCCTGTATGGCCCAGCTCACCCGCCACCGACACGTCTCCTTCGACGTCCAGAGCATGCGCTACGTCTCGTTCGACGACATCGATCCGGAGAACGTCATCGACGGCGGGATGGTCGTGATGCCACCCTCAGCGAGCGATCCCGACTGGGTCGGCCGGAACCAGAAGGTCGGCTCCGTCGACGAGGAGACCGTCGAGAAACGGGAGGCGCTGTTCACCCAGTCGGTCCAGCGGTCGGTCGAGGAGTATCAGGAGCTCCTCGACCTGGGCATGCCGCCCGAGGACGCCCGCTTCGTCCTCCCAATCGGGACGAAGGTGAACGTCGTGATGAGCATGAACGCCCGGACGCTGATGCATATCGCGGATATGCGGGCCGCCGCCGACGCGCAATGGGAGATCCGCGGGCTGACCGAGAAACTGCTCGAGTACGCCGCGGAGTGGTGTCCGATCACCTTCGACTACTACGAGCGGGAGATGAAGAATCGGAAGAACCGGCTGGCGCCCTGAGCAGCGTGCGGAGGAGTACCCCACCAGCTCTCGGGTGGGATGCGCCAGCGCGTCGGGATCGCCCGCGCACTCGCGGTCGAACCGAAACTCATCATCGCCGACGAGCCGGTGTCGGCGCTGGACGTGAGCGTCCAGGCCCAGATCAGCAACCTGATGAAGCGACTGCAGGACGAGTACGGAATGTCGTACCTGTTCATCGCCCACGACCTGAGCGTCGTGAAACATATCTCCGACCGCGTCGCGGTGATGTATCTCGGCGAAATCGTCGAGACTGGAGATACAGAGGACATCTACGGGCATCCACAACATCCCTACACTCGTGCTCTCCTCTCGGCGATTCCGAGCGTCGACGGGGACGGCGAGATGCGGGAGGTGGTGCTCTCCGGAAATCCCCCGAGCCCCATCAACCCGCCGTCGGGCTGTTCGTTCCATACACGCTGTCCGGAGTATCTCGACGGTCGCTGTGAGGAGGTCGTTCCGGAGCTCCAGTCTGTCGCGGACGCGACGGGCACTGTCGACGCCCCCGAGCGGGACATTGACCTCCCGGACTACGAGAGCGAGGATGGACATCTCGTGGCCTGCCACTGGCTCGATGAGGCCTCTGTGAGACGCCGCGAGCAAGACCCCTTGATGTAGGAACTCGCACGCCCACTTCGGCTGGGCGACACGGGTTAAACACCTTTGAGGGTTGGGGGCGAACAGCGACCATGCGCCGCCTCCTCCTCGCCCTCCTCGTCGTCCTCGCTGGGTGTGCCACGACCCTCCCAGCGACCGATCAACCAGACGCCACCACCCCGCCGGCAGCGGGTGGCAGCGTCGACGCCCCGGCCTCCGCGACACCGAAAGATGACGCAGTGCAGGCAGAGGTCGTCGAAATCGTCGACGGCGACACGATGAAAGTGGTGCTGGAGAACGGAAGCCGCGAGACGGTTCGCCTGCTCGGCGTCGACACGCCGGAGGTCCACGGCGAGAACACCCCTGGAGAGTTCGAGGGCATCCCGGATACCGAGGCCGGGCGAACCTGCCTCCGGAAATGGGGCGAACAGGCCAGTTCCGTCGCGAAAGAGCGCCTGCTCGGCGAGCCAGTCACGCTGAGCTTCGACGCGAACGAGCCACGTCGGGGCTACTACGACCGGCTGCTGGTCTACATCCACGTCGACGGCGACTCGTTCAACTACGCGCTCATCACCCACGGCCTCGCGCGCGTCTACGACTCGGCGTTCCAGTACGGCGACCGCTACGACGCCGCTGAATCCGCGGCGATGGAGGCGGGAACGGGGCTCTGGGCCTGCCGTGCGGGCGGTGCCGGGTCGACGCCGACGGACACCGCGACGGCGACAATCGCCGAGGGTGATATCCCACTGCGTGTGAGCGAAATCCACGCCGACGCCGAAGGTGACGACCGGGAGAACCGCAACGACGAGTACGTCGTGCTGAAAAACATCGGCGACGAGGAGCTGGAGCTCTCAGGTTGGACCGTCAGCGACGAGGCCGACCACACGTACACGGTCCCGGACGGCACCAGCCTCGCGCCCGGCGAGACGCTGACACTCCACACCGGCAGCGGCACTGACGGCGACGGCCACCTCTACTGGGGTGCTGGAAGCCCGGTCTGGAACAACGCCGGCGATACGGTGACTGTCCGGACCGCGAGCGGAGAAATCGCCGCTAAACGGAGCTACAGCTGATGGGGCTGTTGGGCGGCTATCTCCGGCTCCAGATCGTCATCGTCACTGCGGTGGTCCTGGCCATCGGCGCGTTCAGCATTCTCACCGGCACCGACGGGACCCTGGGACTGTTGGTGCTGTTTGGACTGATCATCGCCGGCTTCGCCGCGTTGGCCGCCCTGTTCTCCTTCAGGTGAACCGGCTCCGAGTGTCAATCGAGCGTTCACAAGCCAGAGCGGCCGGACCGCAAACCACTTTCCGTGCTCACCCCTTCTCGGAGCCATGCGCTCAGGGATCATCATCGCCGGCGGTCGCTCCACCCGGTTCGGCGATGCCGACAAAGCCGTCGCAGCACTCGCCGGCGTGGCCATGATCCGCCGGGTCGCCGACCGACTGGCGCCCGTCGTCGAGGAGCTCGTGGTGAACTGCCGGCCGGACCAGCAAGCAGCCATCGAGGACGTGCTTGAGAGCGGCCCGCTCCCGGTAACGTTCGCACTGGATTCGGAGCCTGATCAGGGCCCGATGGCGGGCATCCGCGACGGTCTGTGTGGTGCGAGCGGCGACCACGCTGCCGTCGTGGCCTGTGACATGCCGTTCGTCGACCCGGCGACCATGGACTACCTGTTCGACCGCTGTCGCGGTACCGTGACGCCGCCCCCCGACGCCGACGACGTCGGCGAACCACCGTACGACGCCGCAGTGCCACGCCTGGGGGACGGCTGGTTCCAGACTACCCAGGCGGTGTACCGACCCGAGCCGATGGTCGACGCCTGCACCGCCGCGCTGGGGCGCGGCGACCGGAAAATCCTCGCACCGCTCGAGGAGCTCTCCTACGCCGTCGTGAGCGAGGACGAGCTGACAGATCGGACCGAGCTCTGGACCTTCGACAACATCAACACACAAGAGGAGCTGAAAGCCGCCGAGGAACGGCTCGCCGCCGAGTAGCGGTCACTCGAGCACGTCGACGACCGTCGCCTCGGCCATCTGGGCGAGCACGACGCGCGGGACGACCGACCGGTCCGCGTGCTCGAGCACCGTCTCGGCCACTGCACGCGCCACTGTTTCGTCCGCCTCGTCGTCGACTTTGTTCACCAGCGGCACGGCTGTCGCACCCGCGGGAACGCCTTTCATCCCGCCGGCCGGACTGGCGAGCACGCGCCCGACGACCTCGGGTGTCACCTCGTCGCCGACGGAGATGTCGGTGATATCGGCGACGTGTTCGGGGCGGTGAACCAACGCGTCGGTAAGCGGTTCACCGACGACGTGGGCGCTGGCGATCGGGATGACGGTATCCGCCGAATCGGGGACCTGTGGCTCGTTGTCGGCTGGGGATTTGAACTCACGCATCCGCGCGCCGTCGGCTTTTACCAGTACGGGGCCGTCGTGGGCCGCCGCGATTTCACTGACGGTATCGGTGTCGTAGCCGCGGTATCGGTCCTCGAACTCCCGTTCGGGGACGAGCCCCAGCGGCCAGTTGTCGCGGGTCAGCAGCGCCGCGATGGGGTCCTCGGTGACGGCCACGTCGGAGACGTGCGGGTCGAAAATCGGGATACGGACGGTCGCGGTGACGACGGCGCGCTCGGCGCGAGCCGCGAGCGCGTAGAGCGTCGTCTTCTTGCCGCCGGCACCGACGAGACAGACGAGGCCGTTAGCGTCGAGCGCCGACGCGAGTGCAGACATGGCTGGACAGACGACGGCCGGGTTCAAACCGTTTCGGCCTGCAGTCGGTTAGACCACGTCGCCCATCCGCGCGAACTCGACCCCCGGTTTGCCGGCGGCGTGTTCGATGAGCTCCGAGAGCATCGCCGGGCGGGGGGCTCGCCCGATGACCTGCGGGTGGACAGTCATCACGAAGATTCCGCCGTCGACGTGCTCGTACATCCAATCGAACTGCCGGCGCCAGTGGTCGAACACCGCTGTCTCGTCGGAGAACGCGTGCCCCCCCGAGTACGCCAGTGCGGGGTAGTCGTCGCGCTGCCACGACACCGGAAGTTCGGTGATGCCGACCGGCTCACCCACCTCGTAGGGGCCGTCCGGCGGGGCGTGTTCCTCGGTGAGTTCGTAGGGCTCGAACTCTCGGGCCATCCCGGATGAGGACCACTCGAAGCCGAGGTCGGCGAGGAGCGAGACGGTGTTGGCCGAGAAGTCCCACGAGGGCGAGCGGTAGCCATCCGGTTCCGATCCGGTGAGCCCTTTGATGCTCTCGACCCCGCGGAGGAGGTCCGCGCGCTCGGCCTCGCGGCTCTCGTACTCGCCCGGCTGCGTGTGGCTCCAGCCGTGATGACCCACCTCGTGTCCCTCGTCGACGGCGCGCTGGCAGGGCTCAGGGAACGAATCGATGGTGTGACCAGGGATGAACCAGGTCGAGGGCACGTCGTGACGGTCCAGTACGTCCAGCACGCGCGGCGCGCCCACCTCGGCGCCGAAGCGGCCGCGGGAGCGCTGGACGGGCGAGTCGCCGAAATCGCCCATGTGGAGCCATGGCGAGACGGCGTCGAAGTCGACGGTCAGGCAGACGGTTGGGTTCGGCATGGAGGCAAGGGAGGACTGAGAGGCGATAAAGCCACGCGAAGCGGCCAGTTCTCGACTGCTTAGCTCCATGATATCGGCACCGCTGTCGGCCGGACCGTCTGCGCTCTGTTGGTGTTCGGCAAAACCTGGACCCTCGGTGTATCGGCAGCCGGTGTCCGAACTGCGACGTCCCTCTGTTGGCCGGAACACCATATCAAAGAAGCGATAGTTAGTCCCGGTGTCACTGCGGTTGCCGGCCCGCCCCGCCGTCCAGGCCGACTCGTCCTGCTGAACCATCTCACCGCCACGTTGATAGGTTCGAGCACAGAATCGCCAGTATGGCCCGTTCGCTGGCGATCGATACCGAGTCCGACGTGGTTCGGGGGGTGGCAATGGGCCTCGCGTTTCTCGTCGGCCTCGCGCTCAACCTGGACCCGGAGCGGCGCGTGCTCGCGCTCGCGGTGTTCGGCGGCGGCGCGGTAGCGTTCTTCGGCCTCGCGGCGCTTGCGGCCATCGACGACGAGTACGCCAGCCCACAGCTTCGGTGGTATCTGTTCGCCGCATGGGGCGTGTTGCTGTTCGCCGTCGGCGTGTGGACGGAGTCGGCCGTCAGTGGCATCGGTGGCGTCGTCGTCGCCGTCTACGCCGCGGTCCGGGCATGGCTCTTCGAGGCGGTGGCCGGATCGGGGGACGTCGATGGTGCACCAGAGGGCGCCGGACCGGGGGAGCAATCGGGGACGTCAACCGAGGAGAATCCGGCAGCGCGGAGCCCGGCCACAGCTGACCGAGTTCGACAGGGAGCGGGCAGAGCGCGCGACGATGAAGCCGGGGACGATGATACTCAGGAGGCGGTCCGCGAGCGTGAGAACGGGGGGTGAACCCGCGGCCGGCTTGCGGTCTGGGCGGCGAGTGTCGAGATACCGTTTAGACAGGGTTTTTCAGTCGGGGGGACGTAGCCTTCATCGATGACCGACACCGAAGCCGTCTCTGTGGCAGGGGGCTGTCAATGAGAGGAAGCGACCAGCAGGCCTACGACCGCGGGACGTCGCTGTTCTCGCCCGACGGCCGCATCTACCAGGTAGAGTACGCTCGTGAAGCGGTTTCACGTGGCGCGCCAAGCGTGGGCGTCCGGACCGAGAACGCTGTCGTCCTCGCAGCCCAGGCTCAGGCGAGCTCGAAGCTGATGGAGTCCGAGAGTATCGAGAAGATCCACAAGCTGGACGACCACGTCGGCGCCGCCTCCGCGGGTCACGTCGCTGACGCACGCCAGCTGATCGACTTCGCCCGCCGGATGGCCCAGGGGAATCACCTGCGCTACGGCGAGGCCGTCGGCGTCGAGACGCTGACGAAATACGTCACGGACCACATCCAGGAGAACACCCAGAGGGGTGGCACGCGGCCGTACGGTGCGGCGCTGCTCATCGGCGGTATCGAGGGCGGCATCGAGAGCGAAGACGGCGAAGATGGCCGACCTCGGCTGTTCAGTGCCGACCCCTCGGGAACGCCTCACGAGTGGAAGGCGACCATCATCGGCGGCGGTCGCGAGGAGATCCAGGAGGTGCTCGAGGAGGGCTGGCACGACGAACTCTCGCTCGAAGAAGGGCTCAACCTCGTGCTCAGCAGCCTCCGCGAGCACGACGAGGAGATAGAGGCCCACGCGCTTTCGGTCTCGGCAATCACCGCCGAGGACGGCTACGAACATTACGAACCCGAGGAGATCGCGTCGCTGCTCGAAGCGCTCGAGGACGAAGCCGCCGGCGAAGAAGAGGAGTAACGGACGCTCCGCGGATCGGAGACGGCGTCATTCTCTTTTCCGGCGCCGTCGCCCGGTGTCGCTGCCGATCCGTTCTGCATCGGTCGATTCATCCCTGAGCGAGGCGGCCGCTATCCGACTGTTTAGGTAGGCAGCGCTCTCAGCCACGGCCGTGCAGCTACCCGAAGGCGGCACGGTCGTCGACGCCGACGGCACGTTGGACGCGGACGTGGGTATCGAGAACGGCACGGTCACAGTGGTCGGCGACGTCCCGGAGGCCGATATCGACGAGCGCACGGACATCTCCGGGAAGTTCGTCGTACCCGGGATGGTCGAGTACGGCCTCTCACCTGAGGGCGCGCTCGAGGCGGCGACGGGGCTCGCGCGACGATGAGAGTCCCGGTGTATCCTGCGAATCCGCCACACGGCGGCGAGGAAACGCAACGGTTTTACGTATCTCACCGCTACCGTTCTATACATACGCTCTGGTGGTGTAGTCCGGCCAATCATATCACCCTCTCACGGTGATGACCGGGGTTCGAATCCCCGCCGGAGCATTCTTGGGTCTCCCAGTTCGGTAGTGACGGCCGTTTCGAGCCGAGTTCGGCCCGCCTCCCACTCCGCTCCCCTCGCCCTGTTCCCGGCGAAGGAAACGAATCTTTATACCGGAGCCACGGTCATTTACCGCTAACGGAGCACCACATGGCATCGACGATATATCTCGTGAGTATGGCGTTCATGGCCCTGTTCCTGCTCGCCATCGTTGGCGCGATCGTGGGCCGGGACTGGAAAGCGTACACACCGACCCTCCGACCGGAGGGCTCGTCGCTCTCGTCAGCGGCGGGAAACGAGTCCGTTTGGGTCCTGCTGTTCGTTGTCGCCGCACTGGCGGTCGGCGGTGGCGCGACCCTGTTCGTCAGTGGCGACAGCTATTCGGCCACGCTCGTGACTACGGGCGGCATCATCGTCGCCGTCGCGCTCGCCCTGGCGTTCCTCTTCTACCTGTTCTACGGCACCTACGCCGCCGCGAAGTCGCGCGGGTTCCAGAAGGCCGCCGCGGTGATGGCCGGGTCGTGGATTCTCGGCCTGCTCGTCGTCGGCGCGATCACGCTGAATCTGCTACTGGGCTGAGCCCCAGAGCGAAACGTTCCTGTAGCTTCCCACCCGAGTTATCAGCGACGTGAGCGTCTACTCTCGGCTCCTGCGAGCGGTGATCAACGCGCTCGACCAGCCGGCACCTGCCGCGGGAGCCGGCCACCCGACTCACCGCGTGGCGCGGGGGGCTCTCACACTCGTCTTCGCGATCACGGTGTTTGGGCGCCCTGCGCTCGCCCATGGCGGTCCGGGCATCCAGTCCCAGCCAGTCGACACGCCGATCTGGCTGTTCCTGCTGACCGGTGGCGGCGTCATCGCCGTCTCCTTCCTGCTCACCAGTTTCGTCACTGACCGGGGCGTGCTCGACGCGTACCACGAACGTCGGCTCAGCGTTCCCGGCGGAGCGGTCATCCGAGACTGGGGGACGTACATCGCCGCCATCCTCGGCGTCGCGGGCCTCGCCGCTGTCCTCGTTATCGGCGTCTTCGGTCCGCCCGACCCGGGACGGAACCTCGCAGTGCTACTCGTCTGGGCTGTCTGGTGGGCCGGCTTCACCATCAGCACCTACCTGATTGGGAACGCCTGGCCCGCCATCGATCCGTTCGCCCGACTTACCGACCTCCTCCCGGAACGAGGCGGCGTCGACTTGCCAGCCTGGGTCGGGCGCTGGCCCGCCGTCGCCGGACTGCTGCTGCTGGTCTGGCTGGAGGTGGTGAGCAACGTCGCCTCGGACCCGATTCAGCTCGCCACCGTCGTCGGGCTCTATGCCGTCGCCAGCCTCGTCGGGAGCGCCATACTCGGCAGCAAGACGTGGCGCCGACAGATCGACCCGATCTCGAACGTGTTCCGGCTCTACGGCAAGATCGCGCCGGTTCAGCGGTCCGAGGACGGACTCGTGCTTGCGGCGCCCGGCGCCGGACTCGCCAATCTTGACGACCCCGACGAGCCGACTGCTGGGACGACCCTCCAGAGTGAGGTCGGCTTCGTCATCGCGCTGCTCTGGGTCACCAGCTACGACGGCTTCGTCGCGACGCCGGGCTGGGAGGCACTCGCCGGCCCGGTCGTTCGGGCTGGGCTGCCGGCCGAACTCACCTACTTCGGCGCGCTGTTGCTCGGGTACGGCCTCTTCCTCGCCGCCTACTGGTGGGCGTCGAAGCTCGTCCGCCGCGCGGGCCGGACGTTCCGCTCGAGGGTGGCTATCGGCGCCGCGTTCGCGCCCTCGCTGGTCCCCATCGCCGCGGGCTATCACCTCGGCCACTACCTCCCGTATTTCCTGCGGCTGGCACCCTCCTCGGCTGTCGTCGCCGCGTCGCCGCTCTCGCCGCCGCTGGGCCCGCCAGTGCTGGTGTTGCCTGGCTGGGTCGCCAGCATCGGGCCGATTGCAGTGCTCGCGGGCCACGTGCTCGCGGTGTGGGTCGCCCACTCTCGCGCGTTCGAACTGTTCACGGGGAAGCTCCAGCCCATCCGCAGCCAGTACCCCTACGTGCTCGTGATGGTGCTCTACACCATGACCGGGCTCTGGCTGCTCGCCCAGCCGACCATCGACGCGCCGTTCCTCTGACAATGACTGAGACTGAAACCCCATCGACGGAGACCGCGTTCGTCGTCGACGACGACGCCAAGCGCTGCCCGCACTGTGGCCGACCCCTGGCCGACGAGCATCTGCTGACGCTCCACATCGGCGAGGAACATGCCGGGGCGATGAGCGAAGCGCAGGCGACGGCCTACGATGCTGCCCTCGAACAGGAGGACGACGACCTGTTCATCTTCCACATCAAGGTCATGGCCGCCATCACCCTCGTGACGTTCGTGTTCATCTACACGTACGCGTTCGTCTGGATCTGAGCCTCAGCGCTCGTGGAGCGTTACGTCGACTGCGCCGTCTTCAACCTCGACTGTCAGCATCGTCGCGATATCGGCAGGGTCGGCTCCAGTCACCGAGCCGGGGTTGAGCAGACGCACACCCTCGTGAACCGTGTCCACGACCTCGTGTGAGTGACCGCCAATACCGACGATTCCCTCGCCATTCCAGGCGCGGGTTCGCACGCGCGCTGTGTCGGCGATAGCCGTCTCCCAGTTGGCCCCCGCCAGTACGTCGCCCCGGATCGTCGCCCCTCCACCGGTCGTCGAGATCTGTCTGGCGTTGGCGGCTGTCTGAACAGGGTTGATGGTCCCGTGCGTGACGACGAAAGTGACGCCGCCCAGTGTGACCGACGCGACGGCGGGGAGTCCGATATCGGGGTCGATGTTACCGTGGACGGCCGTGAGCTCCGTCGCGAGTTCGCGCACGTCCGCGAGAACGTCCGCCGTCTCGAAGTCGCCCGCGTGGATCGTGTGGTCGGCCGCGGCGATCCGTTCGCAGAACGCGTCGGGGATCGCCGGCTCACGGGCCGGGATGTGGCTGTCGGAGATGACTGCGAGTTCCATGCGTTTGGCTTGGAGGCTGACAGGATAACGCTACCGACGATGCGAGCTCCAGGGTGTTTCGTTCGCGGTTCCGGAGGGGGCCGGTCGTAGCTCCGGAAGGTGCCGGTCGTTACGTCTGAAGTGTTCCGATAGTGGCCGGGTGACGCGTTCTAATGGACGAACGTCGACGAAAAGAACCGCCGTCAGTGCGGGTCTACAGGATGGAGTAGGACGCCGCGACCGACAGTGCGAGGAACGCAACGAAGGCGATGAGCATCACGTAGCTCACCGAGCGGGGCTCCCAGACCAGGTGCTGGTAGTAGCCCGCGACGAACAGCGCCTTCACCATCGAAAGGGTGGCGATGATCGCCAGCGCCACCCAGTAGTTCATGTCCAGGAACTCGACACCAACCTGTGCCGTCGCGAAGACGAACAGGACGACGTATATTGCCGTGTAGAGTTTTGTTCGTGCCATTGGGTTAGATGATGTAGAACAGCGGGAACAGGAACAGCCACACGATGTCCACGAAGTGCCAGTAGAGCCCGAAGTACTCCAGTGGCTCGTCGCTCCCGCTCGTGTACGCGCCGTTCCACGCTCGCCAGATCAGGTACACGGTGATGAGCAGTCCCGCGATGACGTGGCCCATGTGGAGCCCCGTCGTGAGGAAGTACGTCGACGCTCGCACGTTGGAGCTCAGCCAGACGCCCTCGTGGAACAGCTCGACCCACTCGATGGCCTTGTTGACGAGGAAGCCGATACCCAGTAGCAGCGTCGTCGTCAAGCCGGCGACGACGCCCTTCCGGCTCCCCTTCTCCGCGGCGACGAGCGCCAGCACGACTGCGAAGGAACTCGTCAGCAGCAGATAGGTGTTGACCAGCCCCGGGATAGCGGTGTGGGGAATCGGAACCCACTCCGTCCAGCCGTAGTCGACGCGGGTGAAGATGGCGGCGCCGATGAAGCCGCCGAACAGCACCACGTCGGAGGCCAGGAACACCCAGAGTCCGAGTTTGGTGTTCTCGATGTTCTCGAACGGCCACGCCTCGCCGACGCCGCCCTCGTGGGCGGTGAAGTTCTCGTAGCCCATGCCGGTGAGCGAGCCGATGACGCCGACACTGCCGACCAGCGACATCGCCATGTAGAACAGCCCCTCGGCGCCCTCGGGGTAGCTCCCGAGCTGCAGCCCCGACAGGCCGATGACGGCGATGAAGGTGAACACTCCGGTGACGATCGGCCAGTAGCTGGCGTGATCGACGTGGTGGTCCTCGTGGTCGGCCTCGTGGACGGCCATGCCGCCGTCAGCGGCGGTCCCGCCGTCAGCGGCAGCCGTTGGACCGCCACTGCGCTCGGACTCCGAGCCGAGGAACTCCAGGACACCCGTACTGTAGCTGGGCGTGCCGGGGAAGTTGTCGAGCGGGGGCGGTGAGGCGACAGCCCACTCGGCGGTCGTCGAGTAGGGCCACGGGTTGCCCGCGGCGTCCTCGCCGGAGACGAGGCTCTTGGTGAGATTGTAGACGACCAGCAGGAACGCGATCCCGAGGATGACGCCGCCGACGGAGGCGACCCGGTGCCAGACCAGATACTCGGGACGGTAGGCGAACACGCGGCGGGGCGTCCCCCACGCGAGGAACATCGGGAAGTAGAGCAGGTTGAATCCGGTGAAGTACACCGCGAAGGTGACCTTCCCGAGGAACTCGTCGTACATCTTCCCGGTCATCTTCGGGAACCAGTAGTAGAGCGCGCCGATCAGTGTCGTCACCCCACTGACCATCACGTAGTGGAAGTGCGCGACGACCCAGTAGGTGCCACGGAACTCGTAGTCGAGCACGACGGCACCCAGGAACACGCCGGTGATTCCGCCGACGATGAACAGGACGAGCGAGCCGAACGCGAACAGCATGGGCGTGTCCCAGCGGATCCGCCCTTTGATGAGCGTGTAGATGAGTGCGAACACCATCAGGTCGAACGGCAGCGAAATACCGATGGTGGTCGCCATGAACAGCGTCTTCACCTGGAGGTTGATCGAGGTGAGGAACATGTGGTGCATCCAGACGATGAAGCTCTGGAGCGCCACCAGCACCATCGAGACGATGAACCATTTGCGGCCGACGATCCGTCGCCCGGTGAACGTCTGGAAGATCTCCGCCATCGCCCCCAGCGCGGGGAAGAAGACGATGTACACCTCCGGGTGACCGAAGAACCAGAAGAGGTG
>NZ_JAZKRY010000079.1:0-12745 GCF_036626355.1 Halolamina sp.
CCGGCTCCGAGACGCCGCGATGCGGTTCATTCGGAATCGGGTCGCCTGATAGTGAGTACTGCGAGTCTGTCCCGCCGTGACCATCCGTGTCGGTGATGGGAGCCCCTGGACCGGCGGCGTTCGACACCGTCGACGACACTGTTCGCAGTAATCACTATGAGGCCGGAGAATCTCGCTTCGCTCGCGGCGTTTCCATCCACGCCAACCGCTCGCTCACGGGTCCCTCCACTCCCCGTTCGCGGTACCGAGGTGGGTTGCCGCCACTCGCTTCGCTCGCGGCGTTTCCCCACCTCGGTCAGTCCAGACACGCGGCCACAACACGGAGCGCCTCCTCGCCACGCACCTCGTCGGCCAGGAGCGGCACCCGTTTTACGTCGCGGTCCCGGAACAGCTTCGTCGCCCGACCCAGCGCGTCCTGCTGGACGCTCCACCGGCGCTGGCAGAACTCACAGTCCTCCAGGTTCGGCGTCGCGAGCCACGACTCGTCCACATCGGTGAGGTCGGCGATCTCCTGTGGATCCTCCATCACCCGGTTGACGACGAGTGTGCTCACCGGAATCTCGAACTCGTCGAGGCGCTCGACCAGCCGCTCGGACTCGGTAACGCTCATCTCCTCGGGCACCATCACGACTCGGAAATCCGTCCGCGCAGGATCGCGTAGCAGCGTCCGGAGGCGTTCGATTCGCTCCTTGAGTTCGTCCAGTTCCGGCGTCTCCTGGCTCCGGCCCTCGTCGCCGCCGCCGAACATCCCCTTCACGCCATCCATCATCCCGGAGAAGCGCTGCCGGAGCTTCATGATGCGGCCGACCATCGTATCGAGCATCTCCGGAAGCTGCAGCAGGCGGAGGGTGTGACCCGTCGGCGCGGTGTCGACGATCACACGGTCGAATCGCGGATCGTCCATATGCTCGATGAGCTTCTGCATCGCGGCGGCCTCGTCGGCGCCGGGCATCGTCCCCCCAAGCAGCGACTCCATTCCGCCATCACCGAGCATCCCCGCGATGTCGCCCACCGGTCCCTCGTCCTGCTGGGCCGCGAACATCCCCCCCTCCATGGCCGCGTCGGGGTCGATTTCGACGCCCCAGAGCGGAATCTCCTCGCGGATGCGACCCGGCTGGGACGGCACGTCGACATCGAGGGTGTCCGATAGCGAGTGGGCGGGATCAGTCGAGACGACGAGCGTGCGAGTCCCGTCTGCCGCCGACGCAAGCGCGGTCGCCGCCGCGCACGTGGTCTTCCCGACGCCGCCTTTCCCACCATAGAGCACGTACTCGGGTGCGTCGACACCCGCTGGGAGGCTGGCCTCCTGGGGTGCCTCGATTTCGGTAGCCTCCTCGGTCGACGCAGCGTCCTCGACCTCGACTGACTCCCCCTCGTCGACGGAGTCGACGGCCTCCACATCGATCTCGCTCATTGGGGGAGGTGGGTGACGGGCACTTGTGTGTCTCTCGGTCCTCGTCTGATCCGGTGGAGCAATCGCGATTTCCTGTGAACTGTTCTACTAGTTCGTGTCGCAGTTACTGAAAAGCGACAACAGAAGGGCCAACAACACCGTGACAGCCCCTGCCCGACAGCATCGCCCCCACCCTCCCAACCGATTCGCTCCCTTCGGTCGCTCCGCAAACAAAGATATTCAATACGGTCCTGCATTGGACCACAAACCCCATTCCGCTCGACTGAGGAGGGACGCTATGCAGCGACGTCATCGGTTGGGCGCCGGACTCGCGCTTCTCCTCGTCGTTGCCGTGGGTGCGCTCCTCACCTCGCCGCAGTGGCTGCTCGGGCGAGTGACGTGGCTCGCTGCCGACCCGGTCCGATTCGTTGGCGCGCTCGTACTACTCGCAGCAGTTCGGCCGTTTCTGGCATGGCCGACGACTCTGCTCGCCGTCGTCGTCGGCTACGGCTGGGGAATTGGCGGGCTGCCGCTCGCGCTTGCCCTCATCGTCCTCACCAGCGTTCCCCTCTTTCTGCTCGGCCGACGCTCGAACACAGGCGGGCGGTTCGCTGACGCCGGCGAGCGGGCCGTCGACGTCACTGGCGACCTGCGGAGCGTCGTCATCAGCCGGCTCTTCCCGGCCCCCTCCGACGTGGTGTCGTTCGCGGCTGGACTCGCGGGCGTCCCCCTCCGGGCGTTCGCGCTCGGGACCGCCATCGGCGAACTCCCGTGGGCCTTCGCGGGGATTGTCGCCGGCGAGTCGATCCAGACAGTGCTCGCAGAGGGGCTCGGTGCCGTGGTGAGCCCGCAGTTGGCCGTCGCAGCTGCGCTAGTCGGGCTCCTGCTCCTCGCGGGGCCGGTGTACCGGCACGCAACACAGGAATCGGCGCTCTGAGAGACGACTGTCCTACATGGGACACACAAACTACTGCAGCAGCGTCTCACCGGTCATCACCTCGGGTTGGGCCATCCCGAGCAGCAAGAGCAGCGTCGGCGCCACGTCCGGAAGCGAGCCACCGTCACGGATGGACAGGCCGGCGTCGTCGCCTTCGGCCGAGACGTAGATGAGCGGCACCGGGTTGAACGTGTGAGCTGTGTGGGGGGACTCCGGCGTCCCCATGTCGTCTGCGTTCCCGTGGTCGGCGGTGACGAGCAGGTGGCTCCCCACCGCTTGCGCGGCCTCCGCGAGCCGACCGAGTTCCGTGTCCACTGCTTCGACAGCCTCGACGGCGGCGTCGAAATCGCCGGTGTGGCCCACCATATCCGGGTTGGCGTAGTTCAACACAAGCACGTCCGGGTCACGCTCGGCATCGACGACAGCAGCGACAGCGGCGTCTGTCACCTCCGGCGCCGACATCTTCGGCTGGAGGTCGTAGGTCGCTACATCCGGGGACGGCACGATACGGCGCTCCTCGCCGTCGAACGGCTCCTCCCGTCCACCGTTGAAGAAATAGGTCACGTGTGGCGCCTTCTCGCTCTCGGCGACCCGGAGTTGGGACATGCCGGCGTTCGAGAGCAGCTCGCCGAACGGCTGCTCGGGGTCCTTCGGCGGGAACGCGACTGAGAACGGGTACGTCTCCTCGTAGCGGGTCATCGTCGCCAGATGAACGTCGGGCCGGTCGAGGACGAACGGCCAGCCCTCGGTATTGATTCCGGCGAGCAGCCGGCAGAGCTGGCGGGTCCGGTCAGCTCGGAAGTTGAACGCGAACGCGCTGTCGCCGTCCTGCAGCGCCGGTTCCCCGGCCACCGTCGTCGGTTGGACGAACTCGTCCGTTTCCCCACGAGCGTAGCTCTCCTCGACCGCGGCCACCGCTGAGTCGGTTTTATATCGTGCCTCACGGTTTACGATCGCGTCGTAGGTCTCCCGCGTCCGCTCCCAGTTGTGGTCCCGGTCCATCGCGTAGTAGCGCCCGGAGACTGTCACGATCTCGCCCGTTCCTGCCCGCTCGATGACGGTTTCGAGCGTTTCGAGATAGTCGACGGCGCTTTTCGGCGGCGTGTCCCGCCCGTCGGTGAACGCGTGCGTGACGGCGTCGACGCCGTGGTCGGCCGCGAGTTCGATGAGCGCATGGAGATGCGCCTGGTCCGAGTGCACCCCACCGTCGCTCACGAGTCCGAAAAAGTGGATGCGGCCGTCGTTCGCAGCGGCGTGGTCGAGGGCGTCGACGATGGCTTCGTTCTCCGCAATCGAGCCGTCGGCGATGGCGTCGTTGATGCGGGTGTAGGGCTGGCGAACCACCCGACCGGCGCCGATGTTGACGTGGCCCACCTCGCTGTTACCCATCTGGTCCTCCGGGAGGCCGACACGCCGACCGTGGGCGATCATCGTCCCGTACGCACCCTTCTCCCGGAGGCGGTCGAAGTTCGGCGTCGCGGCGGTGCCGACGGCGTCACGACCCTGCTGGTCGTCTGGGGCGAGCCCCCAGCCGTCGAGGATCACGAGTGCAGCCTTCATGGCTACCAGGTCGAGTGGCGGCGGTATCACGGCTTCGGTGGCGCTGCTTCGTGACAGTTCGAGAGACGGAGAGCCGACAGAACCTTGGGTGTTGGTTGGGAACTACTCCACAACATCCCCGTGCTCTCCAACGTCCCGGATCTGAGCCGCCGCCAACTCCTCGCCCTCCTCGCAGGCAGCGCCGGTGCCGTCGCGGGCGGAAGCTACCTGCTGAACGAGGACGACCCAGCGGCTGGCACCCAGCGCCTCGAAGACGAGGACGAGTCCCGGCGACTCGCCGAGGCCCACGCACCGACGCTCTACTTCGGAACGCGCGAGCGCTGGTTCCCGACCGACCCACGGTCGTACGCGAGCGAGCAAGACGGTGAGCGCCTCGTCACCGGCTTCGACGCCCTCGACGGCTACAGCTCCGACATGCGAGAGGCGGAGGCACCCCCGAACCCGATGACGTTCTACCAGGTGCTGGAGTATCCCGACTCCCCGCTCGCCTGCGTCCAGTACTGGTTCTACTCGGCGTTCGACCAGTTCACTACCAACTTCCACTGGCACGACTGGGAGGTGCTTCACGTGTACGTCGACCGGTCGATGAGCGCCGAGGGGTCGAGCGACGGAGCGGAGACCAGCACCGAGGCCGATGCGTCGACAGCATCCGGAACCGCGGGCGAAGACGACTCCGAGCCGGGCGTACCCGTCCTGTTGGTCGCGTCTGCGCACTCGCGCAAGATTCCAAACAACGAGTATATCGACCCCCCTGTCAAGCCCGCCGCCATCATCAGTGAGGTGGGCTCACACTCCAGTACGCTCGGGCTGAACGCCCAACCCTCGACGTTCCAGCGGACGAGCCTCGGCGACCTGGCGGCAGACATCAGCAACAACCCCGTGGAGATTATCGCGGGAGAGTCCTCGCTCCCGCTTGCCTACGGCCTGCCGCGGGACGAGGGGCTGAATCTCCCCTTTGCCGTTCCGGAACTGGAGGGCGAACCACTACCGTCTCACGATCAGCTCCCCAACCTCCAGCCCGGGGATCTGCTCCCCGCAGACATATCGGTGGAGTCCTACGACGCGCTCGCGAGCCCGCCCGAGAGCATTCCAAAGCGCGAGGGAGACTACTCGTTCGTTCCGGGCGCACGCGCGGACGTCGAGGGCGATGTGCAGTACGAACTCGTGCACATCGACGAAGTCCGCGATATCGACGGGTTCACCGGCCCCACACTCAGCTTCAGCTTCCGCGTGCCGGAGTTCGCCGAGGACGCCTTCTCGAAACATCTCAGTACGCCAGGCGTCCCGTGGGACCAGGACCGGTTTACGAAGCCGACGACAGACATCAGCGATCCACAGCATCGCGCAGCGCTCGCTGAACGGTACGAACCAATCAACGAGGGCGGTAGCGCGAGCCGAATCCTGGGCGCCGTCCGGGAAGCGACCGGCTCCGACGACGCGCCCGGCTCCAACGGCGTCTCGCTGCTCGGTCCCTCCATCGAGATGGTAGCACTGCTGGAGAGCGAACCGGAAGCCGTCCCCTCGTTCACCGGTTTCATCGCCATCGAAGACCCGCCGGAGGGCGAGCACCGCTTCACTGTCAACGGCGCGGGGATGGCGCCCTATGGCCAGTCGCTGACCGTCGACGGCGAGAGCGACACGCGCGTCGGCGTCGCGGGCGAGGTACCGATGGCGTCGAACGAGGAGGCCGTGAAAGTCGAGGGCGAAACCGCCGACGGCTCGGCGCTGGACGCGCTCTCGTTCGACGACGACTTCGCCGGCACGTTCTACGACGCCAAACCGCCGGGTGAGGAAGGCACGTTCGGCATCTACGCCCACCGCGACGGTGCCTACACTACCGAGGTGCGTGACGAGAACGGAAACCGGGGCGCACGCCGGGTGAACCCGAACGCCGACGACGAGACGATCGGCCTCGACCGCATCGAGACGGGAAAAGCCCCGCTCGCGGACTACCTCGTCCGGTTCCTCGTCGTGACCCGCGGACAGGCGGCCGTCTTCGAGGACGGCACTCCTCGGGGCATCGACGACGTGCCGACCGGGCAGGACGTCACGGACGCTGTGGTCAGGAACGCGGTCTCGGCGGCGGAGAAAAACGCCGGCGATATCGTCGAGAACGTCGAGGAGGAACTCGAGACGGTGCTCAGAACCGACCGGCCTACCGGAACGAACCAAACCGAGACAGATCGCGAGAGGGACACGGAGACACCGACGAGTACGGCCACCGCAACTGCGGAGGCGACGGCCACTGAGTCCGAGGGGACGGTGACCGGGACGGAAACGACGGAATCGTCCACAGACTCGGGCGCGACAGCGACTGAGGAAGCGACTGAAACGCCCACCGACTCGGACGTGACAGCGACCCAAACGGGGACCGACACCCCTGTCGACCCGGCCGGAACGGGGTTCACCGGCGTGCTCAAGTCCATCGATGCCTCGCTGCTCGTCGCCGTTGCGGCCCGCGAGAACGCGAGAGTAGGCAAGACGGTGCAGGCCGACAGGCGACTCGAGGCGCTCGGAAAACGGTTGGTCGCCGTGCAGGCGGCAGTCGAGCGGAGCAAGAGGCTTCCCGAGAAGCTCGGGCCGCTGGCCAGTAACCGGGTCGACCAGATGCTCTCGCGAGTGCAGGCGGCACTGGACGCGGACTGAGAGCTGACGGGTCGGGTCGTCACTCGGTCCGGCGGCGTATCTCCGCGGCCGCCCGCTCGCCGGAGCGAACGGCGCCGTCCATGTGGCCGTACCACTCCGTCGCCGTCTCCGCGCCCGCCCAGTGGATGCGACCGACCGGCTGACGGATGTGTTCCCAGCAGGCGGTGATGGTCCCGGGCGTCGGATAGCCGTGGTACGCGCCCCGGGAGTACATCTCCCCGGTCCAGGCCCGGTCGAGATAGTTGACCGGCGCGGCCAAGCGCTCGTCCTCGAACAGCGAGACCAGCTGCTCGGTGAGGGCCGCGCGCCGCGCCTCGCGGTCCCGTGAGGCCCACTGCCGCGCCGCGTCCCCACAGATGAACCCGACCAGGCGCCCCGTCTCCCCGTCCGGCTCGCCGTCGTCGAAGTAGTAGTGGGCCGGGCCGGCATTGTCTTCGGCGAATCCCGAATAGCCGCCCGCACGCCAGAACGGGGCCTCGTAGCCCAGGAGGCACTTCACCACCGCGCCGTTGGGCATCCGCTGGCTGAGTTCGTCCCGACCCGGGGGCAACGGCGGGTCGTAGGAGAGCCGGCCGGCGAGCGTCGGCGGAAGCGCCACCACGGCGTAGTCCGCACGGTAGTCCTGCTCGGGTGTGCGGACGGTCACGCCGTCGTCGTCCTGTTCGATGCGGCGGACGGGCCGGTTCAGGCGGAGCGCTTCACCGAGTTCCTCGCCCAATGACTTTGCGATGGACTGCACATCGACGACAACCTCTGCGTGGGAATCCGAGTCGTGGTTCAGGCCGGCCACCATGTCGAACCCACCGGCGGTCCGAGCGTAGTAGCAAAAAAAGAGGAACGACAGCTCACCGGGCTCGGCGGTGTAGATGCCCGGGATCATCCGTTCGAAGGCCGCCGTGGCCTCTGGCGTGTCGAACCAATCGTCGATCCAGGACTGGAGCGTCGTTTCGTCCCACCGCTCGGCCGCCGGCGCCGCTTGTGGGGTCTCACGGGGTACCTGCTCGACACAGCGCTCGATCTCGTCGAAGGCGGCGAACAGTTCCGTCTCCGCCTTGTCGGATATCGACCGGAGGAGTTCGTCGTAGCTCTCAGCGACCCATCGCTCGTCGCCGAGCCGGCCGACAACGGCGCCGTTATCGTACTGCGGCCGGGTGTCGATACCGAACTCCTCGACGAGCGAGCGGATGCGGGTCTGGTCGGCGCCCACCCACTGGCCGCCGAGTTCGACCACGTCACCGTCCGCGGTGTGTTCGGAGGCCGTCTTGCCACCGACCCTGTCACGGGCCTCGACAACAACGGCGTCGAGCCCGTGGTCGAGAAGGCCCCGCCCCGCGGTGAGGCCGGCGAGGCCGCCGCCGACGATGACGGCGTCGCGCTGGTCAGTCATAGCTCACGGTTGCCGGCCGGCGTAATAGCTACTTCGCCAGCGCAGCGTCCATTTCGAACGAGTCCACAGGAGTCTCCCGGCGCCACCTACTCCCGCGGTGGGTGAAACGCTCCGCGCCACCTACTCCCGCGGTGGGTGAAACGCTCCGCGCCACCTACTCCCGCGGTGGGTGCGGGCTACTGCCGCCGTCGTCCGGGTCGATACCGAGATACTTCGCGAACAGGTCCGCACAGCGCGTGTACGCGTCGAGGACGTTCCCGCGCTGGCTGAACCCATGTGGCTCGCCGTCGTAGCGCTGGAGTTCGTGGCGCTTCTCGTGTTTCTCGAGTTCGTCACAGAGCTGTTCGGACTGTGACATCGGCACGCGGGCGTCCTCCTCCCCGTGGAGCACCAACACCGGGTCCTCGATGTCCGGGACATGCCGGATTGGACTGGCCTCCCGGTAGTTCTCCAGATCCGTCGAGAGGTCGCCCAGCTCGCGCTTCATCAGCTGCCAGCCGATGTCGTCGGTGTCGTCGACGAACGTCTCGTAGTCGTAGACGCCGTAGAACGCTGCGCCGGCGTCGAATCGGTCGGAGTTACCCAGCGCGTTCACCGTCATCAGGCCGCCGCCGGAGCCGCCGAAGATGCCGACTCGGTCGCCGTCCACGGCGGTGAACGCGTCGGCCGTCGCGTCGCCGGCGCCGATGACGTCGTCGAGGTCGCCGCCGCCCCAGTCGTCGTCGTTTGCGTTCCGGTGGTCGCGCCCGTAGCCGTCCGACCCGCGGTAGTTCGGCATCGCGACGGCGTAGCCAAGCGCCGCGAAATACTGCGAGCGGTAGTCCCAGCCGAAATCGTCGAACGCCGTCGGGCCGCCGTGGGGGTGGACGAGTAGCGGCACGGAATCTGGCTCGTCGCCGAAGCCGCCCACCGGCGGGTAGACGACCGTGTGGATGTCGCGGCCGCCCGAGCGGAAGCTGAACTCGGTCGGTTCGGCGAGGCGCTCCTCGAAGCCGACCGAACCGGTCGAAACCGCGGGCTCGCCCTCGCTGGCGTTCCAGGCCTGCGGCGGCGTCGTGGGGTCGCCGCGGACGGTGTGGACGTGCCCGTCGAGCCAGAACGGCGCGCTGTTCATCTCGTCACCATCCGAGAGCGTCTCGACATCTCCAGAGCGGTGGACCACCCGTACGTTCGCCCGACCCTTGTGAGATGCCGTCGCCGCCAGTCGGTCACCATCGGGATGCCACGCGGGATCAGCGACTTCGGTCTCCGCCTCGGCGTGGAGCGTCTCCGTCTCGACGGACCCCTCGGCGCCGGCCGCATCGGCGACCGCGGCGCCGTCGGCGTAGTAGAGTTCGTCGTAGCCGCTCCCGTCGTGGACGAACGCGACGCCGTCGCCATCGGGATGGGGCCGCGGGTTCTGAACCCGGACGACCTCTTCGTGGTAGAGTGTCTCCACCTCGTCGCCGAGGTCGCCGTGCTCGAACGGCACGCGCACGAGCGCGGACTCGAAGTCGAACAGGTCACGGTGGCGCGCGCGGACAGCGTAGAGGCCGTCGTCACCCCAGCGTGGGTCGCTGTAGAGGGAGTCGTCGTCGGCGACGACACGGAGGCTGCCGGTGTCGGGATCCACAACAGTGAGCGTGGCCCGCGAGACGGCGTCGGTGACCAGCGCGATGCCGTACTGGCCCCACGCGAGGCCGAGGTCGCCGCCGTCGTGGTGGGTGAGCGCCTCGACCCCTCCCGTCTCGGTGTCGACGGTGGAGAGGGTTCCCGATGCGCTGAGGAAGGCGACGGCGTCGCCGTCGGGCGACCACGAGAGCCACTGCTGGTCCCCGCGGCCGTAGCGCATCGCCATGACGCCCTCACTGGTGAGCCGGCGGTCGGTTCCATCCGGCTGATGAAGCCAGAGGTCGGTCTGGTCCTCTCGGTTCCGTGCGGAGACGATGCGGTCGTCTGTCGGCGACGGCGCCGCCTGGACTGCCAGGTCGGCCATCGCCATGTCGGCCAGCAGGCCATCGTGGTCGGTGTCACGCAGGTCGCGTCTGTACATGGAAACTGGGTCGGCCAGGCCGGGGTTAGGCGTTTGGTTCGCGGTAACTGCTGGCTCTCCGCTCACCGGGACCGGAGCCGAGGGCCGCGATAGCGGCACTTTTCCGCCCCCCGTCCCAGCCTTCGAGCGATGGACGCCGAGGACCTCGTTCCCCACCGAGCCGCGGAGTACTATCTCGGGAACGCGCCGAGTCTGGTCTGGCTGCTCGTCGCCGATGGGCTGGGATTTCTCGTCGGCGTGCGCTACTACGTCGAGACGATGCCGGATATATCGACGTTTCTCTGGCCGCTCTACGGCGACTCGCCGACAGCGATGGCCCTGTTCGCGCTCTCGCTCGCCACGCTGTTGCCGAATCTCGGGAACAAAGTCGCCGACGCACCAGTCAACGGTCCGCTGGCATATCTCCACACGCTCGCGTTCGCCAGTCTCGTAAAGTACGGACTCTGGACAGTTGTCGCGCTGAACCTGCATCCGGAGCTGTACATCGGGTTCGGCCTCGACGCGCTCTACAGCTACTGGGGGATTCTGCTCACCCACCTCGGCTTCGTCGCTGCGGCGTTACTAATTCCGGTGTACGGCGCCACAACCAAACGCGCGCTGGGGCTCACGGCGCTGTTCCTGTTCGCGAACGACGTGCTCGATTACGGCTTCGGCTACCACCCGCCGGTTCGCTACGAGCCGGGAGTTCCGCTGGCCGCCGCGACGACAACGTTGACACTCGTGGCCCTGGGTCTCGCCTGGTGGCTTCTTCCCCGGCTCACAGCAGTCAACGAGGGACAAAGTGCCGGCACTGGTGGTCGCTAAACCGCCGCCAGCGGGCGTGTCCAGCTGAATCTGCGTTTACCTGAAGTGAAGCCGAAGAGTGAGACAGCCTTTTTGCTCCCAACTGCGAAACGTACGTATGGACTCCGCGGTACTGCTGAACCTTCTGGGAAACGAGAACCGCCGGCGCATCCTGCGGTTGCTCTCCCACAAATCCTGCTACGTCACGGAGATCAGCGAGTATCTCGGGGTGAGCCCCAAGGCAGTCATCGACCACCTCAGGAAACTCGAAGAGGCGGGACTCGTGGAGAGCCACACCGACGATCAGCGCCGGAAATACTTCCACATCGCCCGGTCGGTCCGGCTGGAGGTGAGCCTCTCGCCACACAGCTTCGGCACCAAAAGCGCCTACCCGGCGAGCCGAAGCCTCGACATGAGCGGCCGGTGCCCGCACCTCGACCTGGAAATCGAACACGAGGAGGGCGGCGAGGGGCTCGAGGAGCTGGCGAAGGAGTTCGAGCGGCTCGAATCGCTGGAGAACGAGCTCTCGCTCGCCCAGCGCTGGGTCGACGGCCGGCTCAACGAGGTGCTCGACCGGCTCAACGGCCACATCGGCGCCGAGGCCGACTCGCGGTTCTACGCGGCGGTGCTCTCTGCGGTCGCCACCACCGACGGCACGCTTCCGAGCATCGCCGACGAGGTGAAAGCCGACCCCGCCGCCGTCGATGAGGCGCTGGACCGGCTGGTCGAGGGCGGACTCATCCGGAAGGTCGACGAAGCCGGCAAGTGGGCCCTGGCCTGACTGGCTACAGCGATTCCGTCAGACCGGCACGCAGGTCCCGACCGAAGTAGTAGCCCAGGAGCGATGTCGCCGCCCCGCTCCCGGCGCCGACGCCCGCGATGGCGATGCCGTACTCCTGAAGCAGTGACACCCCGACCGGCAGGAACGCGCCATCCAGGCTCGAAGAGACGACGACCAGTACCGCGACGATCGCGCCTGCGAGAGCCACCTCGAGATACTGCCGGCGCGACCGTACGACGCCGAACAGGAACGTCCCTGCGAAGACGCCGACGAGACGGCCGACAGTCCCAAGCAGCGGAAGCAGGCCACCAACCAGGCCGCCAGCAACGAGACCGACGACAACGAACAGCGACGCGAGGAGAAACGCCCGAGGCGAGAAAATGCGAGCAAGCCGGCGCCGGAGCCCGGCGAGTCGGGCCCCGGACTCCTCGGCGTCGTCCCGCTCCTCGGACCCATCGCTGTCGGTCGCGGCTCCCGTTTCGCGTTCCAGTTCGACTGACGACTGCATACTGCTATATGACCGGGCCGCGACCATGGCTCTTGTGCCTGGCTCGCCCTGTGACTCCACCGCCCCCGAGAAGGCAGTTTCAAGTCCGGCCGCCGGAAACTGAGCGGTATGAACGCAGGGGACCGCGTCCGCGTCGAACACGCGGACATCGTCGACGAGGGCGTCCTGATGCCAACCACGGATTCCGCGCATCTGGTCGTCAAACTCGAGGGGGGCTACAACGTCGGTATCGCCCGCGAGGACGCCGAAGTCGAGGTGCTGGAACAGGACGTCTACGACGTCGGGGGGAGTGGGGCCGGCGAGGGCGAACGGTCCGAGATCGAGTTCGGGGAGGGGCTGCCGACTATCGCCCTCATCTCCACCGGCGGCACCATCGCCTCGACCGTGGACTACCGCACCGGCGCCGTCACCGCGCAGTTCGACGCCGATGACGTGCTCCGGGCGGTGCCCGAGCTGGCCGGACGGGCAAACTACCGCGGCCGCGTCGTCGCCGACATCCTCTCGGAGAACATGACGCCCACGATCTGGCAGAATCTCGCCGAAGCCGTCGAGGAGGAGATCGCGGCCGGCGCCGACGGCGTCGTCGTGATGCACGGCACCGACACCATGCAGTTCTCGGCGGCCGCACTCTCATTCATGCTGGAGACGCCCGTGCCCATCGTCTTCACGGGCAGCCAGCGCTCGGCCGACCGGCCCTCCTCGGACAACGTCATGAACG
>NZ_JAZKRY010000080.1:0-12327 GCF_036626355.1 Halolamina sp.
ATTGCTGCAAAGACAATAAATTGGTTCCTCAATTCCGGCTAGCGGGACACGCCTTTAGCTTCACCCTGTTTCTCCTCTCGGACGCCGCGTCCTGAGTTGACGCCCACCAGGACGAACTGGGCTGGGTTCAGCCCCACTTCCGCTGGATGCTGGACCTCTCTTCTGAGACGGACCATTAACCGAATCACGCGCGAGGAGAATGATGAGTGACGAACCCACTCCGGGATCGGCCGAGTCCATCAGCTATGTCCGCAAAATGAATATCTACAATAATGCCGACGACGGTCCCACAACCATCCCTACACCGTTGGCGGCTGATCCGTTTCAGTCGTCAAATCACGAATCTGCTCCACACTGTAGCTCCGGTTACAGGGCGTACAGTACGCGCTCTCGCGACTGTCGCTCGGGTGGATGTGCGCGTGGCCGCGTGGGCAGCGATACCGCCACCGCTGGGGTCGCGACCAGTCCTCGGGCAGTTTCCCTTGCATCATCGCTCCCCCAAGACGAGGGCCTCGATCTCGCGACGAACGGGCGCCATCCAGGTCGGCAGCTCGTCGACGTCGATGCGCATCCCCTCGTCGTAGGGCCTCGTGATTTCGACGTTTCCGCGTTGGAGGGCGATGTTGAAACTCCATCGGCCGTGTTCGCCACTCGCGATTATCACGAGCAGTCCGTTGTTCGCGTCGGCGCTGACATCCCCGTACACGGTTGCTGGAACGCCGCCTCCACTGTCGCCGTGTCCCGCAGGCTCACCGTCGAACTTGGCTGTGCGTGCACTGGTGTCGTGACCATCTACCATCGCCATACATCACGCTGGGAGCGTCACTGACATGAGTGTCGGCCGGGTGGTTCCGGAGCGTTCCGGAAGGCCGAAATCGAACGACGGAGACCGGAAGAGACGTTCCGGATTCAGTTCCGGACGCATCTGATTGGTCGACGATACGTCAGACGATGCTTCCGGAGTAGCTGTTTTCTGTCGGCGCTCGGACGTACAGGCATGGACGCCCACCTGCGGGCTGGTGCCGCGGTCTACAACGAGGGCGAGTACCACGGCGCACACGACGCCTGGGAAGACCAGTGGCTGGATTTGGAGTCGGGGACCGACGACGAGCGGTTGCTTCATGGGCTCATCCAGTTCACGGCGGCGGTCTTTCACGCTCGAAAGCGGAACTGGCTGGGTGCGGTCGGTCTGGCCAATAGCGGACGGGAGTACCTCCGAGAGCTTCCCGGTGACTATCGGGGTGTGAACGTCCGAACGACGCGGTCGTATCTCGCGGACCTCGAGGCCGACCCGGAGCGGATCGAACGGGCTCGACCGCCGGCGCTGACCATCGACGGCGAGGCACTGAGGTACGACGACTTGCGATTCGACGCGGCCGCGGTCGCCGCGGGAGTGCTCGCTGCGGAGTACGGATACGACGAGTCGCTCCTCGAACAGGCTGCGGCGTACGCACGCCAGGATCTTGCGAACGGCAAGACGAACAGCCTCCTCGTCACACTCGTGTTGGATTTCCTCCGAACCGACGACCAGCGTGCCATCGTCTACAAGCGTCTCGAACAGGGGGTACAGCGACGGTGTGAGTCGTCCTGAAGTTGATTCTCCAAAGCTCGTCGGATACCGAGACGTTCCGTGCGATCAACCGGCTGTCGTCCTCTAGCGCATAGAGGACCGACTCGGTATCGCCAACGAGCACACCATCGATAGTCATTTTCCAACCTGGCTCGTCGCTGTCGAGGACACGGTAGAAGCGCCATTACGAGAAACACGAGCCTGATCAAGCGGGGTTAGGTTACTTAAAAGAAAGTGGGTTGGGGCGGATTTGAACCGCCGGCCTCCTCCATGTCAAGGAGGTGTCATAACCGGACTAGACTACCAACCCGGTCGGTGTCGCTTTCAAACCACTCTACCCCGGCGCGACAATTGAACCTTTCGAAACACGGTCCCTTCCGGCGGTCCACTATGTGCCTCTCTCCCACGGCAGGCTTAAGTCAATGTACAGGCTTGTACACTATAAGACGGATTCGTACATCCGTGCCCAATCCATGCAGGAACTCATCCAACGCGTGACCGACGGCGAGGACCTCAGCGTCGAGGAGGCCCGCGAGGCCGCGACGCTGGTGTTCGAGGACGCGACCGACGCACAGATCGGGGCGCTACTGGCGGCGCTCCGGGCGAAAGGAGAGACCGAAGCCGAAATCGCCGGCTTCGCCCAGGGGATGCGCGACGCCGCGCTCACCATCGACCCGGCCCGCGACCCGCTGGTCGACACCTGCGGCACCGGCGGCGACGACTACAACACGATCAACGTCTCGACGACCAGCGCAATCGTCGCCTCCGCGGCGGGCGTGCCCGTCGCCAAGCACGGCAACTACTCCGTTTCCTCCTCGTCCGGGAGTTCGGACGTGCTTGAGACGCTCGGCGCCGACCTCGACCCCGACCCAAACGCTGTCAAGGAACTCATCGAGGACGAAGACATCGGCTACATGCACGCGCCCGCGTTCCACCCCGCGATGAAGGCCGTCATCGGCCCGCGCCGGGAGCTGGAGATCCGCACCATCTTCAACGTGCTCGGCCCGCTGACCAACCCCGCTGGCGCCGACGCGCAGGTGCTCGGCGTCTACAGCAACGAACTCGTCCCGACCATCGCCAAGGCGCTGACCCACATGCCCGTCGACCGCGCGCTGGTCGTCCACGGCGACGGCATGGACGAGGTCGCGCTCCACGGCCCCACGACGGTCGCGGAGGTCGACGGCGACGTGGTCGACGAGTACGTCATCACGCCCGAGGACATCGGGCTCGAACGCGCGCCGGTCGAAGAGATCGCCGGCGGCTCGCCCGAGGCGAACGCGGCCGACCTCCGCGCCATCGTCGAAGGCGAGCGCACCGGCCCGAAGCGGCAGATCATCCTCGCAAATGCCGGCGCAGCCATCTATGTGGCGGGCCTCGCCGACTCCATCGAGGACGGTGTCGAACGGGCCGCCGAGGCCATCGACAGCGGGGCCGCGAGTGAGAAGCTGGCGACGCTGGTCGCTACCGGGGACGAGCTCCCCCCCGAAGAGACGGTCGGAGACGACTGATGGCCCGCGTGAAAATCTGTGGCCTCGGCCGCGAACGGGACATGCGCGTAGCCGCGGCCGCCGGCGCTGACGCCGTGGGGTTCATCACCGACGTCTCCGTCGACACGCCCCGTGAGGTCGACCCAGCGTGGGCCGCCGCGCTGGCAGAGAGCGCCCCGCCGTTCGTCACCACCGTCGCGGTGACCATGCCCGACACCGTCGACGACGCCGTCGCGCTGGTCGAGCAGATTCACCCCGATGCGATTCAGATTCACGCTGGTTTCACTCCCGAGGCGGTCTCGGAGCTCGGCGAGCGAACGAACGTCGACGTCTTCGTCGCTATCGACGCGGGCGAGACCGAACGGGCCCGCGAACTCGAGGGAATCGCCGACGCCCTACTGGTCGATTCGCTCACGGAGGCGGGCGCCGGCGGCAGCGGCGAGACACACGACTGGGAGGCGACACGGGACCTCGTCACCGAACTCTCGACGCCTATCGTGCTCGCGGGCGGATTGACGCCTGCCAACGTCGCCGAGGCGATCGAGACGGTCGCGCCGACGGCCGTCGATGTGGCCAGCGGCGTCGAAATCCCCGGCGGCGACGGGGCCAAAGACGATAGGGCCATCCGGGCGTTCATCGAAACCGCTGGACGCAAGCTCCAGTATCCCGAGCCAGCAGCCAGCGGGGAGCATTGATCGTGCGCAGTTTCGACCGCTCCCGCGAGTCGTTCTGCGACCTCCTCGACGGCGTCGAGCGGCCCGCTGTTGCCCGCGTCACCGCGACGCTCGACGTGGACACGGAGCCGCTCTCGGCCTACGCGGCCCTCGACGACCGGAGCGACCACACGTTCCTCCTCGAGAGCGCCGAAAAAGTCCCCTCCAGCGATCCGGCGGGGGCGTTCACCGCTACCGGGGAGAGCGCAACCGGCCCCGACGACGCCAGCACCGGCGCCGACCGCCACGCCCGGTTCTCCTTCGTCGGCTACGACCCCGAGGCGCTCATCTCGATCTACCCGGACCGCACGGACGTCGAGCGTTTCAGCGACGCTGCCACGTTTCTCGACGGACTGGACGGACCGGCCGGCGACGAGACCGGACTCGTCATCGATGACCCGGATACGCTCGACCGCCTGCGGCTCGCGCTTCCGGACGTGGAGCGGGTCGGCTTCGACCGCGGCGAGCGTCAGCGCCTCGATGGCGGCCTTGTCGGCTTCCTCGCCTACGACGCCGTTTACGACCTCTGGCTCGAGGAGGTGGGCGTCGAGCGCCCCGACCCGGTCGTGCCTGATGCACAGTTCGTTCTCACCACCCGGACGCTCGCGTTCGACGACCGGGAAGGCTCAGTCGAACTCGTTTTCACACCCGTGCTCGGCGCCGAGGACGACGCGGGCGACTGCTACGACCGGCTGGTTTCGGAGGCCGAGAATGTCGCCGCCCAACTCGACGCCGCGACGTCTCCCGAACCGGGTGGATTCGTCAGAGCGGACTCGGAAGCGGGTCCCCGCGACGAGTACGAAAACGCGGTCGACGAGATGCAGGAGCACGTCCTCGATGGCGATGTGTATCAGGGTGTGGTCTCCCGCAGCCGCAACCTCGTCGGCGAGCTCGATACGCTCGGACTCTACGAGTCGCTCCGCGAGGTCAACCCGTCGCCGTACATGTATCTGCTCTCGTTCGGCGACCGCTCGGTCGTCGGCGCCAGCCCGGAGACGCTGGTCTCGGTCACCGGCGAGCGGGTCGTCTCCAATCCCATCGCTGGCACCTGCGCCCGCGGCGCGAGCCCCGTCGAGGACCGTCGACTGGCCGGCGAGATGCTCGCCGACGACAAGGAGCGCGCCGAGCACACCATGCTGGTGGACCTCGCGCGCAACGACGTCCGCCGGGTCTCCCGCCAGGGCTCGGTCCGGGTCGAGGAGTTCATGAACGTGCTCAAATACAGCCACGTCCAGCATATCGAGTCGACCGTCACCGGTCGACTCGCCCCCGAGTTCGACGGCTTCGATGCCACCCGCGCGGCGTTCCCGGCCGGCACACTGACAGGTGCGCCGAAAGTCCGGGCGATGGAGCTCCTGGACGAACTGGAGGTCTCCCCTCGCGGCGTCTACGGCGGCGGTGTCGGCTACTTCTCCTGGACCGGCGACATGGATACGGCCATCGTCATCCGGACCGCGACGGTGGAACACGGCGATCAGGACCGCATCAGCGTTCGTGCCGGTGCGGGCATCGTCGCCGACAGCACGCCCGCGAGCGAGTACGAGGAGACCGAACAGAAGATGCGTGGCGTGCTGGACGCTGTCGAGCGTATCGAGGCGGACGGTGAGGCCGACGCAACCGAGACGGCTGTGGAGGACGCGGAACTGCAGGAGGAGGTGGTCGAGCGATGAGCGACACGAGAACTGCACAGGACGGCGGTGCCGAGGACGGGGCCGTGCAGGACGGCGTTGACCAGGACGTCGTCGCCGACGGCGCTGCTGTGTCGGGTGACGACGCGCCAACGGTGCTGTTCGTCGACAACTTCGACTCGTTCACGTACAACCTCGTGGAGTACGTCGGTGAGGGTGCACCGGAAGCCGGCGTCGAGGTGCTGAAAAACACCGCCTCGCTCGACGAGGTCCAGGCGGTCGATCCCGACGCGATCGTGCTGAGCCCCGGCCCGGGTCACCCCAAAAACGACCGCGACGTCGGCGTGACGAGAGACGTGCTCCGAGAGCTCAGCCCCGATGTACCCACGCTCGGCGTCTGTCTCGGGCTCGAAGCCGCAGTGTACGAGTACGGCGGCGAGGTTGGCCATGCGCCCCAGCCCATCCACGGGAAGGCGTTCCCCATCGACCACGACGGTGACGGGGTCTACGAGGGCCTCGACCAGGGGTTCCAGGCCGGCCGCTACCACTCACTCATCGCGACAGCGGTGCCGGACAGCTTCGCGGTGACGGCGACGACTGCGGCGGAGACGGACGAGGGCGACACTGCGGAGCTGGTGATGGGCGTTCGCCATCGCGAGTACCCGATCAGCTGCGTGCAGTTCCACCCCGAGTCGGTGCTGACGGCAGTGGGTCACGACGTGGTCGGTAACTTCCTGCGTGCGGCGCTGGAGTAGCGTCTGCGCGCGGCGCTGTTCGCTGTCAGAGGACGATGCTCAGCAGCCAGAGGGCGCCGATGACCACCGACGCGATGAGTACCAGTCTCCACGCGATACTGAGCACGATACGGCCGACGAGGATGACGACGGCGATGGCGATGATTGCGATTAGCGCCTGGCCCAGCGGCCCAGCCGGAAGGGGCGGCCCCTGCAACAGCGCCGACACGAGTACGGGGCGGACTATCGACATACAGGCCTGTGCACCTGCCGGGCGCATAACGTTGTGGGCCGGTAGCCGGGACGAGCGAATCTCGCCCCGTCGGACCCTCGCTCACTGCGAGTGCTCGGGGTCGCCGTGGAGCACCGTATCCATGAACAGCCGTTCGAACCCCGCCTCGTCGATCTCCTTGACCACCTCCGTCGTCGGCGACTCGTCGAGGACCGACAGTTCGTCGACGAGGCTGTGGCCGCGGGTCATCCCCTCGCGCTCGTCCACGTCGACGTAGTGCGCGGTCGAGCGCTCTACGAGATCGCGGTAGGCGAACAGCGCGACTGTCAACGAGTCGGGCTGGGTGGTAGCGTCGACCCCGTGTTTCTCCCGCGTGAACTCCCGGACGCGCTCCGAGACACTGATGAAAAACTTCGCGAGACGGGACTCTTCGGCCGCGGCGCCGATGGCTTCCAACTGCGGCCCTTCGAGTGTTCCCTGGCGTTGGCAGACCCCCCAGTCGACGAGGGTCGCGTCGAGTTCGTCGACGACGACCTTCGCGGCGTCCGGATCGACCCAGAAGTTGTACTCCGCCGATGGCGTGTCGTTGCCGATGGTGTTGACCGCGCCGCCCATCACCCACACCTCGTCCAGTAGCTCGTTCAGCTCCGGCTCCAGCCGGCAGGCCAGCGCGACGTTGGTCAGCGGCCCGATACAGACCAGCGAGAGTTCACCTGGCGACTCGCGGGCGGCCTCGACGATGTGGGTCGCGGCATGGCCCTCGGCGGACGGAATATCGGGGTCGGGGAAGACGTTGCCGCCGAGGCCCCCTTTCCCGTGGACGTGCTCGACGGTCTCGTGGTCTTTGACGAGTGGGCTCCGGGCGCCCTCGTAAACGGGCACCTCGTCGGCGACGCCCGCCAGGCCGAGGGTGTGCTTGGCGTTGGCCACCTCGTCGTCAAACGCGACGTTGCCCGCGACGACGGTGAGCGACTCGAGGTGGATACGTGGTGAGAGTGCTGCGAGGAGAATCGCCTGTGTATCGTCGCCGGCGGTGTCGGTATCGAGGATGATTCGGCGCGAATCTGACATCGTTCCTCGGTGGGCGAGCGGCACCCTAAAACCTGCGTGGTTCGGCCGTCTCCCGGCCTCGCACGGACACGTTTACGGGGCCGATCACGAGCCGAACACCCCTTCGTTTCCCCTCCGAAACCGGCCCACGGAACCGGATTCCGTCTCCTCCAGTTTTACTTTCACTCCGGTTCGGTCAGGGTTATACGGGCGCTCTCCCTACAGGCGGCTACGCGGGAGGCCGCGCCGCTGGCGCCGCACAGGTTCCAACTGAGACGCTCAGCGACGCCAAGCCAGTAAGACAAGTCAACTTGTCCTACTGCAAATCCATCCGAAACAAAACCGTTAATGAGGTCCAAAAGAGAGGACTTCTCCGTCACAGATGTACGCAACTGACCCCACACGAACCCACGAACTCCCCACGCAGCGCACCGCTCAGGCCGAGGTGGCCGTCCAGTGACCTCCGCGCCCGGTACCGACGTCGAGCTGCCCATCAAGCGCACCGACGGCGAGACCGTCGAGGAGCGCCTCACCAGTAACGCCTACAACAACATCCTCCCGGCCCGGTATCTCCGGAAGGACGCCGACGGCAATCCTGTCGAGAGCCAGGAGGAGCTGTTCCCCCGCGTCGCCAAGAACGTCGCCCTCGCTGAGGCCGTCTACGAGGCCGAGCGACGTGACACCGAGGTGACGGTCACCCCCAACCAGCTCAAACCCGACCACCCGCGCCGGAACGAGCTGGCCGAGGAAGTGTTTGGTGCCGGTACCACCGCCGAGGATGATGCCGAGACGACGCTCTCGGAACACAACGTCAACAAGTTCGCCTACGACACGATCGTCCCCGAACTCGACGACGAGATCGCCGCACACGTCCACGATGTGCGCACCGAGTTCGAGACGCTGATGACCGATCTCTCGTTCATGCCGAACTCGCCGACGCTGATGAACGCCGGCGACGAACTGCAGCAGCTCTCTGCCTGTTTCGTCGACTCCCCTGCGGACGATATCACGGACATCCACCAGACGGCCAAGGAGGCCGCCGAGGTGTTCCAGAGCGGCGGCGGCATGGGCTATGCGTTCTGGAAGCTCCGCCCGTACGGTGACGCCGTGGGCTCGACTGGCGGGATCGCCTCGGGTCCCATCACGTTCATGCGGACGTTCGACCAGATGTGCGAGACCATCGCCCAGGGCGGCGCCCGCCGCGGCGCCCAGATGGGCGTGATGCGCGTCTCCCACCCCGACGTCATCCAGTTCATCCACGCCAAGAACAAGGACGTCTCGCTGGCGAACACGCTGCGACTCAACGACCCCGACGACTTCACGCACAACTCCTTCGCGGACGCGCTGGATGAGGCGCGTGAGCTCATCGACGACGAGGGGCGCGTGCCCGAGCACCTGCGTAACGCCGTCGAGGGCCACCTCTCGAACTTCAACATCTCCGTCGGCGTCACCGACGGGTTCATGGAGGCGCTGAAAAACGGCGAGGAGTTCACGTTCACCAACCCCCGAACCGACGAGCCTCACATCACCACGCCGGAGACGAAGGAGCTCTACGACATGTTCGGGCTCGGCGAGCACGTCGAGGTCGGCGAGGAGCTCTCGGTGCCCGCGGAGATCCTCTGGGAGCAGCTCATCGAGGGCGCCCACGAGAACGGCGAGCCCGGGGTCATCTACCTCGAGCGCGTCAACAAGAAACATTCGTTCGATATCGAAGAAAATCCAGAACATCGAATTCTTGCAACAAATCCCTGTGTCACCGGAGACACACTCATCTCCACCGAGAACGGGCTCGTGCCCGCCGAGGAACTCTACGGGCAGGGAACCGCACAGGACGTCGTCGTCGACGGCCGCCTGAGCGAGGAACCGCTCAAGGAGGCCAGCAGCGTCTACGCGACCGGTGAGAAGGACGTCTACGAACTCACGACCGAGGAGGGATACAGCCTGCGTCTGACCGCCGACCACCGCGTGATGACGGACGAGGGCTGGGTCGAAGCCGCCGAACTGGACGCTGGCGACACGGTTCATATCCAGAACCGGAAGGGCTCGTTCGGTCAGCACGGCTCCGCCGCCGAAGGCCGCACTCTCGGTTGGCTCGTCGGCGACGGTCACCTCAAGGACGGCGAGGAGCGTGCGGTGCTGAACTTCTACGACGAGGACAACGAGATCGCCGAAGCGTTCGCCGCCGACGTGAACCAGGTCGTCCGCGAGCCGACCGGCAACGCCAACTACGATGTCGGCGTGAGCGAGATCAGCCGCGACGACGACTACCGCGGCGCGGGCGCGGTCGAACAACGTGTCCGGTCAACCCGTCTCTACGAGTACGCTGAACAGGCTGGGCTGACCGAGGCGAAGCTTCAGGTGCCCGACGCGGTCATGCGCGGCAGCGAGGAGATGGCACGTGGCTTCCTGCAGGCGCTGTTCACCGCCGATGGCGGTGTGCAGGGCAAGACCGAGAAGGGTAACTCGGTCCGGCTCACGAGCGTCAGCACCGACCTGCTCGAGGACGTCCAGCGGCTCCTGCTCAACTTCGGCATCGCCAGCAAGATTTACGAGCAACGTCACGAAGCCGGCCAGCAGGAGATGCCGGACGGGAACGGCGGGACGGCGACGTACGAACGGCAGGCCGACCACGATCTCGTTATCGCGAAGGACAACCTCGCGCGGTTCCGTGAGCAGATCGGGTTCCTCCTCGACTCCAAGAACGAGACACTCGACGACCGGCTCGACAGCTACGACCGCGGCCCGTACGCCGAGCGGTTCGAAGCGACGGTCGAATCCGTCACCGTCGACGGCCACGAGACGGTCTACGACCTGACTGAGCCCGACACGAACTCCTTTGTCGCCAACGGCCTGGTGGTTCACAACTGCGGGGAACAGCCGTTGGAGGAGTACGAGGCCTGCAACCTCGGGCACATCAACCTCTCGACGCTTGCGGACCTCGACGCGCCGGACTGGCGCCGCTGGTCCGCCGAGCACGCGGACGAGTACGACAGCCACGAGGCCGCCGTCTCGGCGTTCCTCGACGAGGCGATGGACTGGGAGCGCTTCGACCACCGCATCGAGTACGGCACCCGGTTCCTCGAGAACGTCGTCACGATGTCGGACTTCCCGGTCCCCGAGATCGAGGAGAAGGTCCGTGAGATGCGGAAGATCGGCCTCGGCGTCATGGGGCTGGCACAGCTCTACATCCAGCTGGGCGTGCGCTACGGCACGGAGGACGCAAACGAGGTCGCCCGCCAGCTGATGACCCATATCAACCACGAGTCCAAGGACGCCAGCCACGAGCTGGCCCAGGAGCGCGGCCCGTTCGCCGACTGGGAGGACTCGAAATACGCCGACCCGACCCGCTACCCCGACTGGTTCGAGCACCACACCGGCGAGGACGCGGCGGAGTGGGAAGCGGGCTACCCGATTCGCAACCACAACACGACGACGATCGCACCCACCGGCACCACGTCGATGATCGGCAACACGACGGGTGGCTGTGAGCCCATCTACAACGTCGCCTACTACAAGAACGTCTCCGGCGACGTCCAGGGCGACGAGATGCTCGTCGAGTTCGACGACTACTTCCTGCGGGCGCTGGAGGCCAACGACATCGACGTCGAGGCCGTCAAGAAGGAGGCCCAGGAGCAGATGGCCTCCAACGAGTTCGACGGCGTCGAGGGGCTCACCACGGTGCCGGACGCCATCGGTGAACTGTTCGTGGTCACGGGCGATCTGAGCGCGAAACAGCACGCAGAGATCCAGTGTGCCTCCCAGGAGGGCGTCGACTCCGCCATCTCGAAGACGGTCAACGCGCCAAACGACGCCAGTCTCGCGGACGCCAAGGAGGCGTTCGAGTTCGTCTACGACAACGGCGGCAAGGGCGTCACCTACTACCGCGACGGCACCCGCTCGAAGCAGGTGCTCACCACCCGCGCCGACAACACGGAGTTCGCCGACGAGGACGAGGCCGCCGAGGCGCTCGTCGACCGGATCACCGAGATCTTCGGCGGGCTCGACGGATTCCTCGAGAACGAGGACGTCCAGGCGGCTCTGGACGCGGAGGTGAAGAGCCTGCTCGCTGCGGCCGACGGCGACGACACGCCGCTGGGCAAAAAGCGTCCCCGGCCGGACGTGCTCCACGGCGTCACACAGCGCATCGACACCGGCTACGGGAAGCTCTACGTCAACATCAACGAGGACCCGGACACCGGCGATCCGTTCGAGCTGTTCGCCAACATCGGGAACTCCGGGGGCTTCACCGCCTCCTTCACCGAGGCACTGGCCAAGACCATCTCCACCTCGCTGCGCTCGGGTGTCGACCCGGAGGAGATCGCCAGCGAACTCCAGGGCATCCGCAGCCCAAAGGTCGCCTGGGACAAGGGCGAGCAGATTCAGTCCATCCCGGACGCCATCGGCACGGCGATGCGCCGCTACCTCGACGGCGAGATCGACAAGGGCATCCCCCAGCAGCAGACCATCGACGAACTGGAGGACGAGGCGACGACCGACGGTGGTGCGACTCGAGCGGACGACGGCGGCGCGGGCCGAGCAGACGCGCCGGACGACGGCGGCGCGGGCCGAGCAGACGCGCCGGACGACGGCGGCGCGACGACGGAGTCACCGGGCGGGCCGATGCAGGCCGATATCGGTGTCGAGAGCGCTGCTGAGGGGCCGAGCGCGGCCGCAGACGACTCAACCAGTGAGCTCATCGCCTCGGGCGAGAGTCCGGAGTGCCCCGAATGTGGCTCGATGAGCCTCTACTACTCCGAAGGCTGCAAGACCTGCGAGTCCTGTGGCTGGAGCGAGTGTTAGACTGAGCGGTTAGCGGTTCGTTCTCTCTTCGCGGTTCTTTTCGGCGTGTTTCCTACCGGGGCGGTTCCTCACAGGGAAGTCGTCAGAAACACCGTGAAAGCCCCTCCCCTTTC
>NZ_JAZKRY010000081.1:0-12316 GCF_036626355.1 Halolamina sp.
TTCAGCACGTACACCTCGCCGTGCTGGTAGGGGTTCATCGTCCCGGCGTCGACGTTGAGGTACGGGTCGATCTTGACTGCCGTCACGTCGAAGCCGGCGTTCGAGAGAAGTCGCCCGGTGCTCGCTGCGGTGATGCCTTTTCCGAGCCCGGACATCACCCCGCCGGTGACGAAGACGAACTTCCGTCCGAGGTCAGGGTCGTAGCGTTGGGGGTCCGTCGGCATACTGCCCATGCGTGTAGACCCGGGAAAACGATTTCGAACGGGGGGCGCCTCAGCGCTCGTGACGGGTCTCTGACCGGTCTGTGGACAGTCACCGTCCGGTCGATCGATTCGGCGGTGACGCTCCGTGCAGCCGGCCGGGGCGCCGACTGCTTCGCCATGCTTTTGCTTGCCCGGGTCCGAACGTAGTACATGAGTGCAGACGAGGACAAGTACCCCGCAGAGTCCGGGCGTCGCCGGTTCGTCAAGGGAGTCGTTGGCGGATCGGCGCTGGCGGCCGCCGGCGTCGCTGGCTCCGCGGGCATCAACGCGGCGACCGCCTCGCCCGGTTCCGGTGGGGGGAACACGCAGGCAATGGCCATCGAGAACACCGCGGGCCCGGCGCCACGCGGAATGCCACAGATCCCCGTCGAAATCGACGATGCGGGGGATCTCATCGGGATGTGGCCGGAGGTCGAGGAGATCGAACAGGGCGGCCGAACCGTCGAGGTCGCCCGAACCGAACTCGGGGGCGTCGAGTACTCCTCCGAGTGGTTCCAGTACTGCGGCGTCGAGTCCTACGAGGGGATCGTCCCCGGCTACGAATCGGACAACTACTTCATCTCCGGGGACAGCCCGGCCTACGACTGGCAGTCTGAGGCGGTGGACGGCGGCGACCCGCTCAATGTGAGCATGTTCGAGGATTACGAGGACTGGGGCAACGGGATTGGCCAGTCCGGGCTCGGCAAACCCGCCACCGCCACCTGGCGCTCACAGGGTACGGAAAACATCATCCCGATACAGGTGGTCCGGAGTCCGCTCATCGAGGAGATCGCCAACGGCAATACGGACGCCCCCGCGCCCATCGAGAACTGGGTGCAGGCGAGCACCGAACAGGGGTTCATCGCGTGGCTCAACAAATGCACCCACTTCTGCTGTGTCCCGGGCTACAAGCAGGAGGAGTCCTCCGCGAAGTTCAACGCCGAGGACGACGTGTACTGTGCGTGTCACCAGTCGGTGTACGACCCGTTCACCATCGTGCAGACGCTGTTCGTCGCACGTCCGCGACCGGACTGATTCCCCGTGAGCGACGACTTTTCCGACGACGGCGCGGCCGACGAAACCGAGACCGAGGAGACGGCGGGCGACGTGGAGTACGCCGAGCGCCTGGAGAACGCCCGACAGCTCATCGACGAGGAGACGACCGCCTGCTACGTCGGCGTCGTGCGCGACGGGCGTGAAGTGGATTCGACGTTCGCCCAACAGGCCGGCGACGCCCAGGAGGAGGGGATGCAGGCGCTCTCGCTGCTCGCATCGCATCTCCGGCTGGTCGCCGACGAGGCCGGCGTCGACTACACGACGGTGGCCGGCGACGCCGCGACGCTGGCCGAACAGTTAGACGAGGAGCCATAACCCGCAGTCGGCTCCCCGTCTGGCCGCCGTCGCTCTCTGGCCTGGCACGGTTCATCTTCGACATGGCGGGGGTGAACTGCCCAAGCTGCAAACGCAATCGCACTGACCGACTCACCAGCCGCCAGGCCGTCGATGGGGAGCTGGCGAACGGTTCGGACGCACGGGCCGCCCCGACGAGTACGTCGCAGGCCTGCCGGCGGTGTCGGAAGCGGATATCACGACCGAGCGGAGTTCGGTGATGCGCGAGGTGACTGCCGGCGCACGCACCGTCATCGCCTCGTGACGCGTTTCGCTACGGGTCGCTTTCGCGTTATCCGCCGCTAACCGGCGGGAACAGCGCGAGTTCGTCGCCCTCTTCGACCGGCGCGTCGGTGTCGACGGCGTCGCCGTTGCGAAGCAGGTTGACGTGGTCCCGTAGCTCACCGTCCTCGGTGAGCACCCGCCCCGAGAGCGCCGGGCGCGAATCGAGCAGCGCGTCGAGCGCGTCGCCGACGGTGTCGCCGTCGACTGCAACCTCGACGGTTCGTCCGTCGGCCGCTTCGGCGAGATCAGCGAAGAGCTTCCACTGCATGTCCGACGGTCGGCGACGGGCGGGCAAGAGCGTTGCGCTACCTCTCCTCGGCGAGCGGTTCGGCGGCGCGACCCTCCAGGGACCGGAGTACGTCCGGTCGGCCGAGCGCGTACACCCGCTCGCCGCCGACCAGCGTGTGCTGGCGCCCCGGGATCGTGTCGAGCGAGCCATCGGGTTCGCGGACGGCGACGACCGTCGCATCGACGTCGCCGATAGCGACGCCGACGAGCGGGCTCCCCTCCCCTACCGTCACGACGCCGAACGTCTCGTCGGCGGCCCGGAGCAGCGAGGCGAACTCCCGGTCGGCCCGGGGGCTCACCGGCAGCGTCAGCAGCCGGTACTGCTCGTCCGCCGAAAGCGCCTCCGCATCAGCCTCGTCGACGGTGAGGGTCACTGCATCGCCGGCTACCGCCCGTACCTCCGCCGTGACAAGCCGGCGCGGCGTCGGCTCCGCCTCGGGAACAGTTGTTTCAGCCGGCGCCTCCGCGTCCGGAACTTGGTCCGTCTCCACTGTCGCCGGCGTCGGCACCGCTTGCTCACTCGTGGTCCAGACCTGCACCATGTCACCCGGGCCGACGCCGTTGACCGGGTCGGCTTCGATGGCGATAGCGCAGGTGCCGGGACCGAGTGTCGGTCCGATGCCCGCGACCCGGGAGCCGAGCGCGAGATAGCTCACGTTCCCGTCCTCGTCCAGTTCCACGTCGACGTAGCCGACGTCGTAATCGTCCTTGAGTCGGGTGACCAGCCGGTCGCGCAGCACCGCACGGTCCTTCCGGGGGAACAGCAGCGTCTTCCCGCCGAGCACTGTTTTCGTCTCAGCCGGCACCGGGTCGTGGCTCTCCATATCCGCGATCTGCTCTGTCTCGGGGAGTTCGACCGCGACGATGCGACCCACAGAGCGGACCACGCCGCCCACTTTCGCATCGATCTCGCGGACGCCCGAGACGGCCGCGACGTCGCTGATGAGGCTATCGCCCACTCGGCGGCCCGGAACCGTGACCAGGAACGCGACGAAGAGTGTGAACAGGTTGACCGCTACTTTGGAGGTGTCGAACGGGTCGCCGGTTGGCGCGCCGCCAATGACCTGGCCTAACAGCCCGACGGTGTTGAGGTAGAGCGCGACTGCGGCGACACCGAACAGCGCAGCCAGCCCGCCGGGAAGTGGCTGCTTGAAATGCCAGCGATAGAGCACCGCTGCCGTCGCCGACACCGCAAAGGAGACGACAGCGAGCCCCAGCAGCCCGACGACTGCAGCCTGGAGGTTCTCCGGTCGGAAAATCGTCTGGAGCAGCATCAGGCGACCGCCTCCTCGAACGCGTCGAGATCACCGGGTCTCCCGACAACGTAGAGCTCCTGGCCCGCCTCGGGGATCAGGCCGCCGCCGGGAACCAGTTGCCAGCTACCCCCGCGCCGGATCGCGAGCACGACGACGCCGTACTCCTCGCGGACCCCGAGTTCCCCGATGCCGACGCCGTCGAGCGCGCCGCCCGCCCGCACGGTGAGTCGGCGGAACCGCCGGCCGGACCGCCGCAGCAGTGAGAGGAGTTCGAACTCCTTCCGCTCCCCGCGCGAGCGGACCGAGAGCCGCGTCACGACCGTCCCGAGCAGTGTTTCGGCCGTCTGCCGGTTCACGGCAATACCCACCCGCACGCGGCCACCCGCAGCCGTGGTTGCCGGCGTCGTTGCGGGGGGTTCTGGGTCGGTTCCGCCGTCGGCGGCGGCGTCCCCCGCTGGTTTCGCCAGCGTCTTCGGGCTTGCAACACCCAGCACCGTCCCCTCGTAGCTCCCGGTGTCCGTCCGGAGGCGGACCTCGTCGCCGCTGGCCAGCCCGGTTGGAATCAGTGTCGACACCGAAATCGCCCGCTTGCCCTGCGGAACCCGCTTCGAGAGGCCGGCGCTCGGCGGCGCCGCTGAAACGCTCGCCCGCCCGCGCTCGTCCATCCGGACCGTCACTTCCGCGAGGTCGTACTCGGTCTGAAGCTTGTCCGCCGTGCGCTGCTCCAGCTCCGAGATCGGGAGATCAGCGGGGAGGGAGACGGTCCAGTCGTGGAGTTTGGCACGCAATCCGGCTGGCAGCGGCGGATAGCCCTCGATATCGGCGACTTCGCCCGCGACTGTCACCTTCACCTGGCCGCGCCCGCCGGCGCGCTCGACGACGTCCGCCGAGAGCGTGCGGTCAGCCAGCTGCTTCAGCGTGAGGCGTTTGGGCATCGCCGCCCCCATCTGGTCGCCCTTGGCGTGGGCGTAGAGCGAGAGCATCAACACGACGACGATGGCGACGAGGATGGCGATTCCGTCTGCGCTGCCAGTGATGGCCTTGTCGTTGAGCGCCAGTAGCCCGCCGTTGACCCCGGCGATGGCGAGTGCGAGCACGACCACACCGAACCCGGGGATGGTGACGCTCGTGAGATACTTGAAGCCAAAGCCCAGCGTCCACGCGACCAGTGCGGGGATGATGCCCGTCACGAGCCCGAGATAGACGCCTAACAGAACCTGGACGGGGAACGACGACATGGCCGTAGCCAACACCGCAATGCGCATAGACGTACCGGCGGCGGGTCATCACGATTTATCCCGCCGACTCTCGTTCAGGGAAGCATGAAGTTGGACCGAGACTGGCTCGGCACCCGAGCGTCCATTCTGCTCACGTTCGCCGTCGCCGGGCTCTCGGTGGCGACGGGCCTCGTCAATATCTCGGCGCCCGCAGCCGTTGCCGGCCCGTTCGTGGAATACGTCCCGATGATCGTCCGCCAGACCGCGGGCTTTACCGGCACGCTCACCGGCTTTCTCACCCTCGCGGGCGCACTCCAGCTTCGGAAGGGCTACCGGTTCGGCTGGTACTGGACGATCGTGATGCTGCCGGTGACCGCCGTCCAGGGGCTGCTGCAGGCGAGCCGCTACTCCTACCCGCTGGTTGTACTCTCGTTGGTCGCGCTGGTCGTCGTCACCAGCAACCGCCGTCGGTTCTCCCGGGACCTCGACCTCACGACCACACAGATCGCCGCCATCGCCTCGCTCGTCGCGGCGCAGGTGTACGGCACGATGGGCACCTACGCGCTCCAGGAGGAGTTCACCGGTGTCGACTCCCTCACCGACGCGTTCTACTTCACGCTCGTCACCGGGAGCACCGTCGGCTACGGCGACGTGACCCCCCTTACCGACACCGCGCGGCTGTTCGGGATGTCCGTCCTCCTGCTCTCGGTAGCCTCCTTCGCTGTCGCGCTCGGCGTCGTGCTCACCCCCGCAATCGAAGCCCGGCTCTCCCACGCACTCGGACGTATGACCGACTCACAACTCGATATGCTCGAGAACCACGTCGTGGTTCTGGGCTACGGCGACCTGACCGAACCGATACTCGAAGAACTGGAAGGGAACGCGCCCTTCGTCGTCATCACCGAGGACGAGAGCGTCGCCCGCAAGCTCGCCAGCCGGGACATCCACGTGCTCACGGCGGATCCGAGCGACGAGGAGCCGCTCCGGAAAGCCGGCATCGAGCGAGCACGCGCGGCCATCGCCGCCACCCTTCGGGACGCCGACGACGCGCTGGCGATCCTGACCGCCCGAGAGCTCAACCCGGACCTCCATATCGCCGCTGGCGTGACCCAGCGCGAGAACGTGAGCAAGCTCAAACGCGCCGGCGCCGACACCGTCATCAGCCCCGCCAACATCGGCGGCCATCTGCTGGTCGAATCGGCAATGGGCGGGGAGGACAGCGAGCGGCAAGCGAACGAGCTACTTGGCGAGGAGGAGGAGCCCTGATCCGCAGTCTGGGGCCGGTCCGACGACGTCGAAGGGTCAGCGCTCAGCCGAACCCGTATCTACGACAGCCACGTCGCAGTCGACGTCTCTGAGGCGCTCGAACGTCGGCGGCGAGATCAGGCGAGAGGCCGCCGAGCGGTCGCCAGAGGAGCCGAGCATCACGAGGTCGTACATGTCGGCGTTCTCTTGGATGAACGCCGTCACCTCCGCACGGGCGATGCGGGTCTCGACGGGCGCGTCGAACGCCTCGACGATGTTGGCCAGCCGTCGCTCGGCGCCACGGCGCTCGACCTCCCGGTTGATGCAGGTGCAGGCGCTCACGTTCCCCGAGTGGCCGGCAAGCCGTGTGGCGAAATCAACCATGGCGTGAGCCGAGTCGCCCGGACGAGAGACCGGAACGAGCGTCCGTCGCCAGTGTTGCCCACCCGTCGAGCGGTGGGCGACGGCGTCAGTCGGCCCGCCGAGCACCCGCCTGACGTAGGGCGAGAGCGCTCCCTGTTGCTCCTCGTACGGTGTGACGACGAGGTCGCAGTTGCTCCGCCGAGCCGTATCGAGGGTCGTCGTCACCGGGTCACCGGTCGCGACAATCACCTCGCAGGGGACGCCGACACCGGTCCGGATCCGGTCAGCGACCCGATTCAGCCCCTCGGCCGACTCATGCACTCGTTTGGCGTCCTCGGCCGGCAGTTCGGTCGGGTCGAGGGTGCCCCGTTGACCGTCGGTGGGCACGCCTCCGTCGATATCCTCCACGACGTCGAGCAGCACCACCGTGCCTGCCTCGTGAGCGGCGGCGATTCTGGCACCCAGCATCGCGGTCTGTTCGGCCGTCCCGCCACGCATCGGTACGAGCACGTGGTCGTCGCTGCGGGTCGTGCCGTAGAGATAGGCGGCGCGCTCTTCGTAGAACCCCTCGCGCCAGAACAGGAACACCGCGGCGACCAGCGACGTCGAGAGGAAGACGCTCACGACGTACGCCCCGCGCGGACCGAGCGTGACGCCGACACCAGGAATCAGTTGGACCGCGATGGGATCGACACTGGCCACTTCGATGACCAGCACCAGCAACGCCGAGGAGAACGCCGACGCCTCCTCCAGGTCGAACGCCCACGTGACGAGAGCGGTGAGCGCGATGGCGCCCGCCGCGGCGGCGGGGTTGACCGAGACGGCGCTGGCAGTCGGGAGGAACATGCTCGCCGCCTCGAAGGACGCCCAGCCACAGAGCGCACCGAGCGTGATGCCGCCGACGAACCGCCTGGGCGAGGCGTACTCGCTCTCGGGCCGGGCGAACAGCGTGTATGCCCCCGAGGCCAGCGGCGGGAACAGCAGATACGGCAGGGCGCTCACGGAGTTCGAGAGCAGCGTGACGAGGCCGATGAGCAGCGGGACGAACAGCAGCACCGAGAGGTGGATGAGGTTCTCCGTGTTCTCGACCCAGCGACGGAACTCGCCGAGTTCACGCCGCTCTATCGTTCGGAGCCGCCGATAGAGCGAGAGCAGTGCGTCAGTGAGCCGTCGGCGCATTCCTCAGAGCGCGGCGACGGCGTCGAGCGAGATCCGGATGGCGCGCTCGACGTTGTTCTTGGCTTTCTCGGGCAGTTCCTCGCCCTCGGTCTCGCCTTTCTGTGTCCCTTTCACGAGGTTGCCGTCGACGGTACAGATAGCGCCGGCGCGCATCCCCTTGCGGCGAGCCAACGAGAACACCGCCGAGGCCTCCATCTCGATAGAGAGCAGGTTCGCGGCCTCCCAGTCCTCGACGAACTCGGGGTTCTCGTTGTAGAACGCGTCGTCGGAGACGATGGGGCCGACGTGGACCTCCTCGTCGTTGGCTTCTGCTGAGTCGACGAGTTCAGTGAGGACGCCGTAATCCGGCACCGCAGGGTAGGCAACGGACTCGTAGCGCTTGCTTGTGCCTTCCTCCTTGGCAGCGCCCGTTGCGACGACCATGTCGCCGATTTCGATGTCGGCCTGGAGTGCACCGGTCGTGCCGACGCGGATGACCGTCTCGACGCCGACGTTGTGGAGCTCCTCGACGGCGATGGCTGCGGAGGGGCACCCAATCCCTGTCGAGCAGATGGTCACCGGCGTTCCATCGTAGGCAGCGTTGACGACCTTGTACTCCCGGTTCTCGGAAACCTCCTCGACGTACTCACACTGGGCGGCGATGCGGTCGACCCGTCCCGGATCGCCGGGGATGAGCGCGATCTCGTTCAGGTCACCCTCGGAGACGAGCAGGTGGGGCTGTTTGGCCATACTCGCGGCTCTGTTGGGGACGGCAAAAACTCCGCGGTCCGAGCGCGGCGTCCATCAGCCAGACAAGCGGTGTCTGACGCGCTTTCTTGTGGGTTGCTACCGTTGGTTCGGTCATGTCAGAACGCGAGTGCCAGCGCAGTCGCTCGCTGAAAGCCTCCTTCCGGCCGCGGCTCCCCGACCGGCTGGATCGGCTGCTGTTCGATTCGGGGAAGCCGGGGCGCCCGAGCGTCGGGGAGACGACGCTCTGGGACCGGCTGACCCAGTGGCGACGGGATCGTCGTTGGTACAGCAAACAGCTCAGGTACTCGGACGACGACGGCTGGCTCTGAGTTCCAGCGAATCGCTGTCGCCGGACTACGGCCGCTTCCGCATCTCCACGACCCGCCCAGTCACCTCGCCACCGAACTCGTGGCGTTTCTCCCGGAGCCGTTCGAAGCCGTGTCGCTCGTAGAACGGCACCGCGTTCAGCGATGCGGTCAACACGACGCTCTCGACGTCGCGCTCACGGGCGCGGGACTCCAGCTCCCTGAAGAGTGCGGTCCCGACGCCCTCGCTCGCGTGATCGGGCGCGACGTACATCGCCCGGATTTCGGCGTCGGCGGAGACCTCGTACTCCTCCGGCTCGCCGACGCGGAGTTCCCCGAAGCCGACCACCTCGTCGCCGGTACCGTTGTCGTTCTCGTGGCCGTCACCGCCGGCTGAATCCTCGACAGCGACCAGAAAGGCCACGTCGTCGCCCTCGACGCGGTAGTTGTCCGGGTCGCGCTCCTCGTCGCCGGCCCACGCGTCCACGACCTGCTCGTCGTACGCTTCGCCGCCTAGCCCCCGGACGGAGGCGACGTGGACGTCCCGGACGGCCCGTCTGTCCTCACGTCTCGCTTCGCGAACTTCGACCATACTGGTTGTCAGGACTGGGACGCCCTCGTTCCTGTCGGTCCTGCAGGTCGACTGTCGAACGACTGGGTCGCCGAGGAACGTGGGCCCGGGACACGCGCGTCAGTTCGAGTCCTCACAGCAGCACGGCCTGTGCCAGCCCGAGGAAGACGAAAAAGCCCAGCACGTCCGTCGCCTCGTCCGAGTCGAGCCGCTGGACGAACGACCGAAGCCGGTCCTGATCCATGTCCGCGACGAGCTGCTCCCGGACCCGTTCGGGGAGGAGGAAGAACAGCTCACGGCGGTCTGCACGCGAAAGATCCCTGAACACCGCAGCGGGCGAGGAAGCCGTGGCGATGGCCTGCTGGGTGTCCGCTGTCTGACTCTCCATACAGAACTCCCTCAGCAGATACACTAAGTAATGGGGGACAGCTGGCGCAGCACAGGCCGGCGACGAGTTCAACCAGGTCGAACACGAACTCAACGACGGTCTCGAGTCGTGACCCGTCTTCCTCGGTGGTCGAGGCGTCGTCGTCGGACTCGTCTTTCTGGTCCTCCTGCTGGGGACGACGCCGGCACACGGGCAGGAGACGGACCTCGCGGAGACCACGCGGACGATGGTGGTGGTCGGCGGGAGCGTTGGACTCGTCTCAGGGGCGATCTTCGGCGCCGTCGGCAGCGCAGGCAGGCACATCGGTCGGCAGAAACTCGGGGCCTGAGGCCCTTCGCACTCACTCGGTTACCGGTTCGAACTCGGTACTGGTGTCGACCCGGTAGCGCCTGTTCAGCAGCGACCCCGAACTGGAGAGTTCCAGTTCGGTCCGGATGCCGATCTCGGTGGCTGGGGCCGAGTTGGGGGCGATGATCAGCTCGAACGTCATCGTTCCCTCCCCGAGTTCGCCGGTGTCTTCGAGCGCGATCCGCGTCCATCGGTTCTCCACCTCTCTGAAGGTGATGTCGGGCCACAGTCCCCCGCTCGGGGATTCGAGATAGACGTCGGCCGGTGGATCGATAGAGGACCGGGGCGCCCGGAGGTCGAACCGGAAGGACTCGATTGTGGTGTTCCTGCTGTGTGGGACCGAGATCCGGAACCCGAACTGGTCTGTCGCGGTGGCCGGAACGGTGCGCTGGTCGAACCCCACCGTCACGAGTCGCTTGTCGCCGCGGCGGTAGGTGAGATACTTCTCCCGCCCCCCGTCCTGCGTCTCGACGTCAGGGTTGACCAGGTTGGTCGTCCCGCCGAGCCCTGAACAACCAGCGGTGACGACCCCGACTCCGGTTACCCCGGCCGCGAGGAACGCACGTCTGTCCATAGTCCCTCTCGAACGCGCCACACAAAGAGCGCATCTATGAGACAAAGAGCTGTTTGGGTATCGGACCCCCTCAGAACCGATATGGCCGAAAAACGGTGATCCAGTTTCTCCAGGCCCGCAAGCGTCACCCAGTGATCGTGAACAGCAACAGGTTGTGCGCGCCCGGGCCCAGCCCCACAGCCGCGACGAGCGCCAGCAGGAGCCGTCCCTCCCGGGGGTCTTCTCGGACGTACTCGACCATCACGGCCACCACGAAACAGGCCAGCGCCGCCTTCACGACGACGAACAGCCACGCGGCCCCCACGAACTCCGCGGTGGGCAGTGCCCCCCCGAACTCGATGATCGCCCGCGAGAGCGGCGTGCGTTCGGTTGCACCGAGGATGTCGATGCCGATGGCCGTCGAGACGCCGTCGACGCTGTGAGCAACGACGGCGAGCGCGCCCGCAGCGCCAGTCACGCGTACCTCCGGGCGGACGCGACGGAGCGTAACCCAGACTGTGGCGCCCAGGCCAGCGCCGACAACCGCGGCGACGGCCGGCCAGAACGGCGAGAGGTTCCCTGCGGTGGTCGCCCAGGCGACACCGGTTGCGAGCACTACGAGCGCCGCCGCGACCCCGACGGCCAGAAGCACTGGCGCAGTCTCGCGGTTACTCGTGTCGGCGACGAGCCAGATGGCGCCCGTAAGCGCCGCCGTCGAGAGGTAGGCCGCCGGGGTACCGAGCAGTGGATCGATCAACGCCGGGGCAGCACCGACGACGTGGAGCACGTGTAACCAGGCGCCGACGAGCATCCACGGAACGAGCGCGACGATGAACCGGTCGTCGACCGCCGGACGGCGCTCCCGGAGGCCGTAGCCAACCGCGCCGAGGGCAGCAAGCAGCGCGACGAGATACGGGAGGGGCGGGAGCGCGAACCCGGCGGGCAGAATCGCCATAGCATCTCCGGCGAGGCGCCGGGAAGAAAACCTTACGGAGCGAGCGGGTGCGCGGCGGCTATGGCGACGTTCAGCAGCACCGCGTCACACTCGCCTGCGGCCCGTTCGTCCTGATTGGCGCCGTCGCCCTACTGACCGTCGGAGGCCGTCACCAGGGCGTTCGCCCAGCGACAGATGCTCCCGGTGCTGTTCGTGGCACTGCTCCTGTGAGGTCTCCAGGAGTGCCGCCTGAGAGGGGGACCGGCTGCCACCGATACGTCCGTCCCGCAGCGTCACGGGAGCGGGCTTTTTCACCGCTGGCCCCTCAGATGACGGCCATGGATACCGAGACGCTTGCCCCACGAATCGACCACACAGTACTCGGCCCGGAGACCACCTGGCGCGACACCGAACGGGTGCTCGACGAAGCCGAAGAACACGGGATGAACGCCTGTATCCCGCCCTGCTACGTGGAGGAGGCGGCCGCGTACGCACGTGAGGTGACGCTCGCGACTGTCATCGGCTTCCCGCACGGGCAGAACGCGCCGGAGGCGAAATGCGCCGAAGCGGTGGGCGCCGACGATGACGGCGCCGACGAACTCGACGTCGTCATCAACATCGGGCGGCTCAAAGCCGGCAACGGCGACAACGGGAACCGGACAGGCGCGTCGGACAACGACCCCATCGAGGAGGAGCTCGCGGGCGTCGTCGCCGCGACACCGCTCCCGGTGAAGGTCATCATCGAGACGGCACGCCTCTCGGACGGGGAGAAGCGCCGCGCCTGCGAGGCCGCCGAGGCCGCCGGCGCCGACATGGTGAAAACCTCGACTGGCTTCGCTGGCGGCGGTGCAACTGTCGACGACGTGGCGCTGATGAGCGAGTATCTGCCCGTGAAAGCCTCCGGCGGGGTCGGGAGCTACGAGGAGGCCATCGCGATGCTCGAAGCCGGTGCCGAGCGCATCGGCGCCAGCTCCGGCGTCCGGATTCTCTCGGGCGCGCCAGACGCCTGATAGTGATTACTGCG
>NZ_JAZKRY010000082.1:0-12283 GCF_036626355.1 Halolamina sp.
TCACCAACCGTCGACGGATTCACACAGCGACGGTGGAGTTTCCGCGGTCGCGAGACGGAGCTCGCGACAGGTCACCAACCGTCGCTGGAAAACAACCCAATACTTGTCCGAATCCCACTTCGGAAGCAGTTGAGTGCCATATTCTCGTCAGGTGAGTGGTTGTTCTCGTCCTCGTTTGCGTACGGAACCGTGATGCAGGGGAGGCCGATTTCCCGCTCGAACACCGCAGTCGGGAGCGACCCACCAAGGGTTGGCTTCAGAATCGGCTCGTCGGGCCACGCCTCGCTGACCGCACGCATCACCGGCTCGCGAACGGGGTGGTCCAGCGCCGTGCGCTGGGGATGCATCTGCCCCATCTTCGTGACCGCCACGTCACAGACGCCGGTGGCGTGCTCGTGGACGTGCTCCTCGAACGCCTCGTAGATCGTTTGGGGGTCCTGGTCGGCGACCAGCCGCATATCCATCTTCAGGGTCGCGGTGGAGGGGAGGATGGTTTTGCTCCCGTCGCTGCCGTACCCCGAGGTGAACCCGGCGATGTTGCAGGTGGGGTAGTAGAGCAGCTTCTCGAGGTAGCTATCGCCCGGACCCTCCGCGAACGCCGAGATGTCGAGGTCGGCTTTCACCGCCTCGGCGTCGAACGGCATCGCGTCGAGCGCCTCCCGGTCGGCTTCGCCGATGGGCCGCACGTCGTCGTAGAAGCCGTCGATGGTGACGCGGCCCGACTCGTCCTTCAGCGAGGCGAGGATGCGGACCAGTTCCCAGGCCGGGTTGGGGACCGGGCCACCGTAGTTGCCCGAGTGCAGGTCGCGGTTCGGCCCCCGAACGTCGACCTGGACGTACTGCATCCCGCGAGCGCCCATCAGTACGTGGGGACGACCGGAGGGGTCGATGGGACCGTCGGCGACGAACGCGAGTTCGGCGTCGCCAAGCACCTCGGCGTGGTCCGCCACGACCGAATCGAGGTTCGGGCTCCCGCTCTCCTCCTCGCCTTCCAAGAGGAGCGTGACGTTCGTCTCCAGGCCGGTGGTCTCCTGGAGCGCCCGGACTGCACAGAGATGGGTGAACCACTGGCCCTTGTTGTCTCCGGCACCGCGGGCGTAGATTCGATCGCGCCCGTCCGGGCCGGCGCGAATCGTCGGCTCGAAGGGGGGTGTCGTCCAGTTGGCGGGGTCTGCGGGCTGGACGTCGTAGTGGCCGTAGACGAAGACAGTCGACGCGGTCTCAGCGTCGGCGCACGGTTGGCCCTGCCCACCCGCCCCCTCGTTGGCCTCGGCATGGGCAATTACCGCCGGTTGGCCCGGCGTCTCGACCGTGACCACGTCGTCGAAACCGTACTCCTGGCAGAGCTCCTGGACCAGTTCAACACACTCCCCGACACCCTCGCCCGTTGCGCTGATGGAGGGCTGGGAGAGCAGGTCGAACAGGTCGTCCAGCTGCTCTTCCTCGTGGTCTTTCACGAAACTGACTGCTTCCCCGCTCATCGGCGCTCACCCATGATCGTGTCCATAGCGCTGGGTGGTCCCGGAGTGCCTAAATCCCCACCGGATGCGGCGACTATGTCGAGCGGCTGATTCGCGACTCAGTTCTCTTCCTTGCCCAATCGGAGAACCATGAGGAGCACGGCGACGAGAAGAGCGATGACCACGCCCCAGCTGAGCGGACTCCCGAGCAACCGGTTCGGCGTCTCGGTCTCCACCTTCGTCCAGTGAGAGGTCAGTTCGGTGGGCGACCGCGTTGCTGACGGGCTGGGGTCCGGTTCTGCTGGGAGCAGTTGGCTCCCACCGGACCAGTTGGTCAAGAAGGCGTCGCAGGACTCGGTTCGGCGCTCGTCGACCCCCTCACTCCCCGTCATCTCGTGGACGCCGGTCGCGCCCAACTGTCGGGCGCTCGGACCCGACGACTCGTCCCCAGTTCCGATTCGTTCGGCGTCGTACGGTTGCCAGGGCGCGTAGAACTCCCAGACCACTTCACCTGTCGGCGTCACCTCCAGTAGCCGGTGCCCTCGTCGATCGACGACGAGCGTGTTGCCGTTCGGGAGCCTGTCGGCGTCGCGTGGTTCGTCGAGTTCCCCGCCTTTGAGCACCCAGGTTCGGGTCCAACTGCCGTCCTCTCTGGCGTACTCGACGACCCGGTCGTTGAGGCTATCGGCGACCAGAACCGTCGGCGTCCCGTTCGCGCCTTCGAAATAGTCGGGGTTGTGCTGTTCGAAGAGGATACCGTGACTATCGTCCTCGCCCAGTTTCCAGCGTATCTCCTTCGTCTCGCGGTCGATCGCAACCACCTGGTCGAAGTTCCGAACCGAGACCATGAACACCCCGGGTTCGATCTGCTCGACGTCGTTATTGTGCGTCCAGTCCTCGAGGAACTCTCCACCGCCACTCTGCGGGAAGGCGTCAGGATGCTCCGCGAACTGATACTCCCAGACGACCTCCTCACGCGTGCGATTGTAGACGAAGATACGGGCGTTCCCGTCCTGACTCATGTCGTTCAACAGGAGCTCGTCTTCGTTGAGCATATCCGCATCGTGGGAGTCGAGCACGTCTTCGAACCGGTGCTCGGAAACCTGCGCTCCGGTTGTCGGATCGATCTCCTCGACGACCGAGATACCGGGTTCCGTGCTCGACAGCAGGAGATTCCCGTTCGGCAGTGGGTCGACGTCGTAGAGCCACCATCGGTCTTTTGCGGACCCGTTATACACGCCGATTACCGTGCCGTTCGGGTGAATTCCGACGACCATTGCAACGGTCTTTTCGCCCCCACGGGCACCCTGTATCGACAACAGTGTCGTCCCACGCGGCTGCTCGGTCACGGTTCCAACACACGGGTTCTGGCCGGTCTGGGAGACGGACCCGGGACCCGAACCCGAACTCCGCATCATCGGCCCTCCTTCCGTGGGGACAGCAAGCGTCGCTGGAACGAGCGCAAGCGACAGACTGAGCGTCACAACGAGGAGGACGACCGTCCGACGAGCCAGCTCACGGACCATTTACATCCACAGTTTCCTAAGGAGGGTGAAAACGATGTCCCTCTGCTGTTTCTATCGGGTCGAGCAAACCCCCGGACGAGCGAGACACTGCAGACGGAGGCCGACTACGAAGACTCCGCCGAAAGGTCGAACTGACGTACATCGATGATGCGTTCGTCGTCGGTCAGCGCCGAGAGTCCCTCGTCGGGCACGTCGTCGTCGAGGCTGTACACCGTCAGCGCCTCACCACCGTCGGTCTCACGGGCGTTGTCCATCCCGGCGATGTTGACGCCGTGCTCGCCCAGGACGGTGCCGATGAAACCGATGACGCCCGGTTGATCGCGGTTCCGCGCCACGAGGAGCTGTCCCTCGGGGACCGCGTCGACGCGGAAGCCGTCGATGGAGACCAGCCGGGGCTCGTCCCCCGTGAACAGCGTCCCCGAGACCGACAGTTCGTCGTGGCCATTGCCCACGGTGACTGTCAGCAGGCTCTGGAAATCGGCCGACTGCCGGGTCTTCGTCTCGGTCACCTCGATGCCGCGCTCCTCCGCGACGCGGGCGGCGTTGACAGCGTTCACCTGCCATTCGAGCGGTTCGAAGGCGCCTTTCTGCGCGCTGGCGGTGACGAGTTCCACGTCCTCCGCGGCGATATCGCCGGCGTACGCCACTTCGACGCGCTCGAGCCGCCCGTCGAACAGTCCGGTGGCGACCTGACCAGCGGTCTCGGCCAGCCCGATGTAGGGTTCGATACGCGGGAACGTTTGCTCGTCGACCGAGGGTGCGTTGAGGGCGTTGATGACCGGCTCCCCCGCGAGCGCTGCGAGCACCTGCTCGGCAGTGCTGACTGCGACGTGCTCCTGTGCGGCTGCCGTCGACGCCCCGAGGTGGGGCGTGACGATGATATCTTCAGTGTCGAGCAGCGGGGAGTCGTCGGGTAACGGCTCCTCGGTGAACACGTCGAGCGCCGCGCCTTGCAGGACGCCATCTCCGACGGCCTCTGCCAGCGCAGCCTCGTCGACGACGCCGCCGCGGGCGCAGTTGAGCACGTAGCCGCCGTCGAGTTCCGCGAGTTCAGCCTCACCGATGAGACCCTCCGTCTCCTCGGTCAGCGGGACGTGGATGGTGAGGAAATCCGCACGGTCGAGACAGACGTCGAGGTCGACGAGTTCGGCGCCGAGCTGGTCAGCGCGCTCTTCGCTGATGTACGGGTCGTAGGCGACCAGGTCCATCCCCAGCGACCCCAGACGTTTCGCCACTTCCTGGCCGACGCGGCCGAGCCCCACGACGCCGAGCGTCTGGCCGTTGACCTCCGTGCCGAGGAACTCGCTTTTGACCCAGTCGCCGGTCTGGAGCCTGGCGTGGGCCTGCGGAATCGAGCGAGCGGTCGCGAACGCCATTGCGACAGTATGCTCGGCGGCGGCACGGACGTTCCCCTCCGGCGCGTTGGCGACGACGACGCCGTGCTCCGTTGCGGCGTCGATGTCGATATTATCGACGCCGATACCGGCCCGGCCGACGATCTGGAGGTTCGGTGCGGCCTCGAAGAGGGCCGCGGAGACGTCCGTTCCTGAGCGGACGATGAGCCCGGCAGCGTCGGAGAGAGCATGGAAGAGCTCCTCCCCCTCGATATCGTACGCGGTGACCACCTCGTGGCCGGCCTCGCGCAATCGCGCGAGCCCCGCATCGGCGATCGGATCGGTGACGAGTACCTTCACGGGTGGACGTCCATCCCATAGGGCATAATGCTTTCCTCGCCGAAGCGCGGTTACGCGGTCTCGGACGGCAAAAGTATCCATATTCGTGTACTTATCACTTGTAAATAGAATCGAGCTATTCAACTCTATGCTGACCCGGCACCGCTGGACCACTGGAACGATAACGCTGGAGGGAGAGGTGGAGCTATGACGCTGGTCGCATTTGATTTCGACGGGACGGTATCAGAGTCGGAGATGATAGTGCTGCTCGGCGAGCGTGCGGGGGTCGCCGAGGAGATCGGAGAGATCACGGCCCGGGCGATGCGGGGAGAGCTCTCCTACGCGGAGAGCCTCTATCGGCGCGCGGAGCTCCTCGAGGGGCTCCCGGAACAGGAAGCAACGGCGGCGTTCGAACAGGTATCGTTGCGCCTGGGGGCAGCCGACATCATCGACAGACTGAACGACGCCGGTCACACGACCGCCATCCTCACCGGTGGCTTCACGCCCGGCGTCGACGCGGCGCTCACCCGTGACGGTACAGCGGTCGACGTTCTCATCGCGAACGAGCTCCCGGTGGCCGACGGGGAACTCACCGGTGACGCCGACGGCCCGCTTATCGAGGAAACCAAGGACGAGGCGCTTCGCTCGCTCTGTAGCGAGAGGGGGGTCGATATCGAGAACACCGTCGCGGTCGGCGACGGCGCCAACGACCTCCCGATGCTGAACGTCGCGGGGCTCGCGGTCGGCTTCGAACCCAAGGACGCCGTCGAACCACACTGTGACGAGGTGGTCGAGTCGATGGACGAACTCAGCGCGCTGTTCGAGCGCGAGGGGCTGCTATAGCGACTGGCCACGAGAACTCTGTGCGTCCGTTACCGGAGCCGTTCTTCTGCCGCGGCGACGCCCGCCGCCGCGTCGACGTCGACGCCGATATCCTCGAACGCCCTGCCCACGACGCGAACCCCTCGGAGGAGCTGCTCGGCGGTGAGGTTCCCCATGTTGCTGACCCGAAAGATCTCCCCGCCGAGATGGGCTTGCCCGCCGGAGACGGAGACACCGCGCTCGTTCACGGCATCGAAGAAGGCCTCGCTGTCGTCACCGCGAGCGCCAGGGGGCATCTGCACGGCCGTCAGCGTGTTGGAGTACTCGCTCTCGGCATTCAGCTCGGGGAACAGCGAGAGTCCCATCGCCTCGATCGCGTCGCGGAACGCTGCGGACTGCTGGCGGTGGCGGCCGATGCGCTCGCCCATCCCCTCGTGGCGGATCTCCTCGACGGCGATTGAGAGCCCGCGGAACAGCGGGATGGCGCTCGTAAAGGGGGTCTGGTGCTGGTCAGCTTTGCGCGCGTGCCAGTCGAGGTCCTGGTAGAACGGCGCGTCCTCACCGTCGATATTCTGGGCGACCCTGTCGGCGACGTAGAGCGCCGAAATCCCCGGCGGCGCTGCAAGCGCCTTCTGGCCGTCAGTAACCGCGATGTCGACGTTCCAGTCGTCGACGCGGAACTCGTCGCCGCCGATGGAGGTCACACCGTCGACGACGAACCGGGCGTCGTGGGCAGCAGCGATCTCCCCGACCTGTTCGACGGGGTTGAGCAGCCCAGTACTCGTCTCGTTGTGGACAATCGTGACCACTCCCGTGTCGTCGGAGACGGCGTCGGCGACCGCGTCGGTGTCGACCGGGCTCCCCCACGTGAACTCGACCGGGGTGACCTCACAGTGGCGCTCGGCGATGCGCTTGAACCGTCGGCCGAACTTCCCGTTGACGACGGCGACGAGTTCGTCGTCCTCGTCGACCAGATTGGCAACTGCGCCCTCCATCCCCATCGTCGCGGTGCCGTTGAGGATGAGCGCCTGCCCGCCCGCCGAGGTGCGGGACTCATCGAGCGTCGAGCGCTCGAACACGTACTCCAGCCCGTTCTGGGCCCGCTCGTACACCGTCTCGAACGCGGCCGACCGGTGGGAGACCATCGGCTCGCTCATCGCCTCGCGCACGTCGCGGCTGAGCGGCACGGGGCCTGGGTTGAGCAGGAGGAAATCCTCTCGCATACGTTGGGCTTTGCCGCGCCGCTGTTAAATACCACGCCACCAGCGTCAAGCGGAAGCATCGACGGACTGGCAGGCTTCGCGGGAGCCGGAGCGAACAGGCGGGGGGAGAACATACTCAGCCGCCTCGCGTCGTTTTAACAGCCCCCACTGCCAAACCCTGAAGCATGACCGAGGACATCGTGTTCCGCCCAGCGACCGAGTTGGCAGCAGACATCCGAGACCGAGAGCTCTCACCGGTCACGGTCGTCGACGCCTTCCTCGACCGTATCGACGAACGTGAAGAGAAGGTGAACGCCTGGATAACGCTCGCTCGTGAACGAGCACGCGAGCAGGCTCACGAAGCCGAACGGGCAGTGGAGCGCGGCGACGACCTGGGACCGCTCCACGGCGTCCCCGTCGCAATCAAGGACCTCACCGAACTGAACGGCGTCGGCCTCACCTACGGTACGCCGGCGTTCGCAGACCACGTCGCACAGCGGGATGCCGTCGCCGTCCAGCGGCTGAAGGAGGCGGGCGCTATCCCGCTGGGGAAGACCAACACCCCGGAGTTCGGACTCAGGGTCGTCACTGATAACCAGCTCGTCGGCCCGACCGCGACACCGTTCGATCCGGAGCGCAACTCCGGCGGCTCATCCGGTGGGTCTGCGGCGGCCGTCGCTGCCGGGATGGCCCCACTTGCGGAGGGGAGCGACGCCGGTGGCTCGATCCGCATTCCCGCGTCGTTCTGCCACGCGGTCGGCATCAAACCCACGTACGGCCGCGTGCCGGTTGACTCCCGTCCCAACGCCTTCGGCAGCCACACGCCGATGACCCACAAGGGGCCCATCGCCCGAACCGTCGAGGACGCCGCAACGATGCTGGACGTGCTCGCCGGCGCACATCCACGCGACCCATTCAGCATCCCGGATAGTGACGAGGCGTTCGCCGCCGCTGTCGACCGTGACGCCTCCGAGCTTTCGGTGGGGTACAGCCCCAATCTGGGGATCTTCCCGATCGACAGCCGGGTCGAGTCCGGCGTCGAGCGAGCGGTCGACGGTCTCCGCGGCGCTGGCCTCACCGTCGAGGAGGTCGAGGTCGACCTCGGCCACACCCTTGAGGAACTGATCGAGGAGACCTCGGTGCCCATGTGGGAGGCCGGCATCGCCGCGCTCGCCGAGCGCCTGGAGGAGACGGCCGGCGTCGAAATCACTGGCGAGCACGCCGATCAGTTCCCGCCCCACGTCACCGAAATGGCCGAGAGCGGCACCGAGCGCTCGGCGGTCGAGTATCTCCGCGCCGACGAGCCCCGAACCGAGGTGTACGACGGCGTCGAGGCGGCACTCGAGGGGACGGACCTGCTGGTCTGCCCGGTGACGACGGTGCCACCCTTCGAGCACGGTATCGAGGGGCCGAGCGAGGTCGCGGGCACGCCGGTGAACCCAGAGTCAGGCTGGTTCCTCACCTCCGTCTTCAACCTCACAGGCCACCCAGCCGCCTCGGTCCCCGCGGGATTGACCGACGAAGGGCTCCCTGTCGGTGTCCAGATCGTCGGCCACCGCCACGCGGAGGCGGACGTGATTGCGGCCGCCGCCACACTGGAGCGCGAACACCCGTGGCACGACGACTACCCGGGAGCTACCAACTGAACTGACCCGGCGACAGAGAGAAGCCACTCCACCCGCAACCTCCAGCTATGACCGTTGTCGCGTTCCTCTCAGTCGCACCGGCCACAGACGAGTCGATGGCCTCCGAAGTGGCGAACGCCGTCGCCGCACTCGAGGAGTTCGACGTGACCTACGAGACCACCCCAATGGGGACCACCATCGAAACGGACGACATCGGTGAACTGTTCGACGCCGCCCAGGCCGCCCACGAGGCCGTTGACGGTGACCGAGTGGGGACGTTCCTCAAAATCGACGACAAGCGAACGACGGATACTGACGCCGCCGCGAAAGTGGAGGCCGTGGAAGCGGAGTTAGGCAGGGAGGCGCGACGCGAGCGGTAGCTCTCGCCGACCTGGGGCGGCCGCTGCGTCCCGTATCACTGCGGCGCGGCTACCGCTCGCTCAGCGGATAGAGATCGCTCGGGACGTTCTCGTAGGGCAGTTCGCTCAGGTCCGCAGGACCGATACCCGGCGCATCGACCCGAATCACCTCGCCCGCGAGTCCGGTCTCGACGAAGCCACGCCGGAAGTGAACCCGACTCTTGATGGCGAGGATGTCGACTTCGGCTTCGAACGGGATGCCAAGCTCCGCGAATATCTCCGGCGACGTCACCTGGTGGAGTTCCGGCGTGACGATGACGCGGTTCTCGTCACCGAATTGGAGAACGGCGATGGTGTCGAACGAGCTGTAGACGCTGTTGTAGGGACCGAGATACTCGACCGTTCCCGTGAGTTCGACCGGGTCGCCGGCGTACTGCTCGGCATGGCCGCCGACGTCGACGGTGACCTGCTCGCCCGCTCCGGCCGTTGCCTCGATACGCCGTACCGCCTCCTCGTCGTTGATCGTCGCGACGGTGAATCGGCTCGCACCCTGGTCGATAAGCTGCCGGAGCACGTGCGTCGAGTCGCCGATTCGGTCGGCGTGGTCGGCAAGCACGACCGGCGTGTTGCCCGATTCTGCGGCCTCGATGGCCTGGCTTACGCCGGCTTCCGTCCTGGGGAGCGTTTTGTTGGCGAAGGGCACCCTGACGCGCCAGATGTACGATTCCATGTCGTCGGCGATGCGGTCCGCGAGCGCTGGGTCGTCGTCAGTCACCACCATCACGGTGGCCCCGGCGTTGGGCACGTCGGCGTAGGCGAACCCGAAGGCGACCGAGACGAACGCCCCCGGTTCGCGGTCCTCCCAGCGTCGGGCACGTTCCATGATCTCCATCGCCGGCGAGTCGCCCGTTCCCTGGAAGACGCTCGGGGTGATGACGCCCGGCTTCCGGGTCGCCATCGTGGGCTCGTAATCGTCGCGAAGCTGTCGGTGGAGCACTCTGGCGGCCCGCTCGCCCTGGCGGTGGGAGTCGTAATGCGGGTAGCGCTTGACGATGAACACCCCGTCGGCGGCGGCTGCGATCTCGCCGTCGACGTTCGCGTGCAGGTCCAGCGTGACGTAGATTGGCGTGTCGCCGACGGCTTCCCTGACCCGGCGCACGGTTTCGGCTTCGGGTTTCGGCGTCCCGTCGACGGCCATCGCGCCGTGGAGTGAGAGGTACACGGCGTCGAGAGCTTCGATATCGGTCAGCGCGTCGGCGATACCGCAGGAGTACTTTTCGAACGCTTCCTGCGTGACCCAGCTCCCGGAGGAGCCCCCCTTCGGCCAGCGCGGGGCGTAGGCACCGACGAGCTCAGTGTCCGCGAGCTCGCGGGTGCGTGCGGCGAACCCCCGGATGTAGTCGTCGGTGTCGAGCACCGCGTCGCCGGTGAGCGGCGGGCCGTCGTGCTCCCACTCGTCGATGCCGGTGGGGCGTGAGGCAAACGTACAGGTCTCCATCACGAACCGGGCGACCCCGACTGTCAGCTCCTCGTCGGCACCGTCGGTGCCGGCTTCTGTGGCTTCATCGGCTGCGCTCTCGTTCATGGAGGTGAGCGGGCCGACGCGTGGTTAAAGCTACCGTGGGCGGCAATCCCCGTGGAACGGCTGGAGCCGGACTGAAAACCCTTTACCCGGTGACGCGGGAGATAAACGCATGGAGAGTATCAATCGAATGGCGGTCGAGCTCGTCGACGAGGCGCTCGACTTCGCCGACGAGCTCAACGTCGCGCCCTACGAACTGGAGTCGGGGGCGACCGTGCTCGACTTCGGTATCGAGGTCGACGGCGGGACGGAGGCGGGCGTCCTGCTCGCGGAGATACAGACTGCCGGGCTGGCCACGGTGACGACCCGGATGGGCCGGGTCGACGGCGCTCCGGTCCCCCACGTCGAACTGTCGACCGACCACCCCGGCATCGCGCTGCTCTGCTCGCAGAAGGCGGGCTGGGAACTCGACTTCGAGTTCTTCGATGGGCTCGGTTCGGGCCCGGCACGCGCACTCGTCGGCGAGGAGACGGAGTTCGAGGCTGTCGGCTACTACGACGAGTTCGACCTCACCGTGCTCAGCGTCGAGAGCATCGATCTCCCGGACGACCGCATCGCCAAACACGTCGCCGACCTCGCGGGTGTCGAGGAGAGCGGGGTCTTCCTCCCCGCGTACGCGCTGGGCTCCGTTGCCGGCAGCGTCGCCGCGGGGTCGCGCGCAGCAGAGCTCGCCGTCTGGCAGCTGTTCGAGACCGGCTACGACCCCGGAAAGATCGTCTCGGTCTCCGGGAGCGCCCCCATCGCCCCCGTCGGCTACGACGAAAGCGCGGCGATGGCTCGGACGAACGACGCCGTCGCCTACGGCGGCGAGGTCCACCTCACCGTCACCGAGGACGACGACGCGCTCCAGCAGATCACCTCCGACGCCGCCGGGGAGTTCGGCCGGCCGTTCGCGGAGATCTTCGAGGCCCACGACTGGGATTTCGAGGCGCTCCCCGAATCGGTGTTCGGCCCCGCCGCCGCCACCGTCGACGTCATCGACGGCCGGACCTACACGTTCGGCGGTCGCGACGACGCGCTGCTGGCCGAGAGCTTCGGCTTCTGAGGCATGCGACTCAAACCGCTCCCATCGGTGCCCGACGACCTGGAGGCCGTCGCCGCCGCACAGCAGGCAGTGCCGCTCGTTCCGGGTTCCGAGAACGACTGCTGTGCCCGGTTGCTGCGCCGCCGCGACTTCCCCAGCCGGGACGTCGCCCGCACGTGGCTCACGTTCCTTCGGGCACTCGAACTCGCCGAGGAGACCGACTCGGGCTTCCGGCGGACCGACCGCGAGCCGACGCCCGAGAACCTCCGTGAGTCCTTTGTCGGCCGGGTTTTCGGTGCCGCCGAGGCCCTCGACGCGCTCCGGGAGACCGAGAAACCGCTGCCAGCCGAAAGCGCGTTCGAGCGGCTGCGGGGGATGGTCCCAGGCTGGGAACGCCACAAACAGCGCGGCTGGGAGGACGTCTGGGAGGACCGGATCGGCGATCTGCTGGACTGGCTCGTGCTGCTGGATCTGGCCGACCGAACCGACGATGGCTACGTCGCCGCCGTGGACCAGTAGCCGGCTTGGGTAGTCCGGGTCCGATTCCGTCACTGAATCAGGCTCCCGTTCGCGAACCGTTTTCGGTCTGTCCCCGCTGATTCGCTGGTCAGGGACCACCGAGTAGCCGTTCCGCCGACCCACGCTCCGCCGGCGCCCCCCACGACGGTTTCACGACGGAAATTTTCATCGAGAACACGGTCCAAATGACGACCAATTAGGCGACGAGGCTCCCGAACGCCCTCATCCTGGCGGGCCGGACACGGGCCGTCCTCAGCATGTGGATGACGGGGCGGGCGATCAGCGCGCCGCCGAGACCCAGCCACAGCTGTCGGGTAGTGCCGACCTCCATTGATTCTCCAGTCTGATAGTGATTACTGCGAGTCTGTCCCGCCGTGACCATCCGTGTCGGTGATGGGAGCCCCTGAACCGGCGGCTTTCGACACCGTCGATGCACCTATTGGCAGTAATCACTATGAAGCCGTCCCGAAACGCGTTCCCCTTAGCTCGTG
>NZ_JAZKRY010000083.1:0-12236 GCF_036626355.1 Halolamina sp.
CAACGAGGCAGTGTTGGATTCCGTGGATCTGGAGACGCTCGAAAGCCACTCCTACAACGCGTGAGCAGCCGACGAACATGAGATCGTGCGATCATACACCATAACTTCGACTGCTCCCGCTTCGGTGTTCATCCTCAGTAGTGTGATGACCGTTCTATGACACCCTGACTACTGCTCTGCCGTAACTGTGTGAGAGCGAGTGCCCCTTTTTACACCATCCCGAACTGCCGCATCACGTTCCCGATGAGCGCACGCACGAGCAGTCCCAGCCCCGCAAGCACGAACGCCAGGCCGGCGGCGATGATGAGGTTCTCCCACGCGATGAGCAGTATGCCCGCGAGCAGCACGACCAGGCCGGCGACGCCACCGATTCCGAGTCTCTCGAACATAGCCGAAGGCGACGGCGCGTCGGGAAAACACCGGCGGTCGACTCCCCCAGCGTTTAACTCCGGTACCCGCATACTGTCGTTCAATGGCCGACGAGAGTGAGGGTCCGGAAGGCGTTCGGATGCCCGACGAGGACGAGCAGTTCGCCGAGGTCGTCGAGATGCTCGGTGCGAACCGCATCCGCGTGCGCTGCGCCGACGGCACCGAACGCACCGCCCGCATCCCCGGCCGCATGCGCAAGCGCGAGTGGATCCGGGACGGTGATCTCGTGCTCGTGAGCCCGTGGGACTGGCAGGACGAGAAAGCTGACGTGGAACACCGGTATGAGAGTTCCGAGGCTGAGAAGCTCCGAGAGGGCGGCTACGTCAGCTGACGCGAGACGTCCCGATGGCGCAAGGTATTTGACACCATGGCCGACCAGTACCAACTGATGAGCGACTGGTCAGGACTGCTACCGGCGTTCACGTTCGCGGAGAGCGTCGGCCTCGCCGTTCCGGTCGCACTGTCTGCGTGGCTGCTCCAGCGCTGGACCGGTGGCTGCTTCGGACAGAGCGTCCGGCGTTCGTTCGTCGGATGGCTCAGCGTCCACAGCCTTGGCGCCGCAGCCCTCTGGTGGGCTGGTCTCAGCGCCCCAGCGGCCGGGACGGTGTTCGTTGCCGGCTTCCTCTCGGCGCTCCTGCTGGGCGTGTTGCCGCTCGCAGTGGGCCAGCGGCTGCTCCAGCGCCGTGGTGCCCCCTCCGGAACCGGGCTCCGCTACACGACGCACGGCTGGCCGCTCGCGCTCGCCATCGCCTGGGCGACGTTTTTCGCGCCGTCGCTGTTCCGGCCCGGAACCCTCGGACAAACTCACGTGCTCGCGCTCGGCGGACCGCAGTTCTGTCTGCTCGGCTTCTGTGGCGTCGACGTGCTCTCGGCCGTGACGGTCGCACTGCTCGCCGGAGTCGTGGTGCTCTGTCCGGGGCCGTTCGGGCTGATGGTGGCGGAGCGAAGCGGGTGAGACGGATACGTTCGGTCGCTGTCGACTGCGGCGCCACTGGGATGACAACCTGTGCAGGCCACCCTTTTACGCCGTCACCACTTACAAAGGAGTAGATGAGTGAGGATTACGGCTTTCTCGACGAAGAGGACGTCGAGATTGCCGGCGACGAGTTCGAGGAAATCGACGTCGCCGACACCGATGTCGACACTACAGCCCGCCGACAGGACCGGGAGTTCGACGAGTTCCGCAAGCGGCTGAAGGACGTCGAACGACTGAAAGTCGAGCAGGGCGCCTTCGACGACGCCACGCTGGCGGCGCTGTACAAACTCGTCCAGGACGGCCACGTGCAGGCGTTCGGCGGCCCGCTCTCGACGGGGAAGGAAGCCAACGTCTACGAGGCTCGCGGGAAGGCTGGCAACGTCGCGGTGAAGATCTACCGGATCAACGCCACTGACTTCCGGCAGATGAAGGAGTATCTCGCCGGCGACCCGCGGTTCGAAGGAATCGGTAACAACAAACAGGACACCGTCCTCGCGTGGACCCGCAAGGAGTTCGCCAACCTCTCCCGTGCCGGAAAGGCCGGCGTGCGGGTGCCCAAACCAATTGCCGTCCAGCGGAACGTGCTGGTGATGGAGCTCGTCGGCCAGGCCGAGGAGCGCCGCGCCCCCCGACTCGCCGAGGTGGACGTGGAGAACCCCGAACAGGCCTACGAGGTCGTCCGGGAGTACATGCGCCGGCTCTACGCTGCCGGCCTCGTCCACGGCGACCTCTCGGAGTACAACATGATCGTCCACGAGGGCGAACTGGTGATCATCGACATGGGGCAGGCCGTCACCGTCCACCACCCCAACGCACAGGAGTTCCTCGAACGGGACTGTGAGAACGTCGCGGCGTTTTTCACCCGCCAGGGGATTGCGGTGACCGGCGACGAACTCGAAGCCTACGTCACCGAGACGGCCCTCGAGGACGTCGGGCTCGGCGAAGCGGACGAAACGACCGACGAGTAATCAGCACGGTCCGTCGGCAGACGGCCGGACGACACAGAGCTGAAGGTCGTCAGTGACGTCGAGCACGAACCCGCCGCACTCGGTGAGACAGCGCACCAGCGGGGCGGCTTTTCTCGTGCCGACGACCAGGCCAACAGTACCGGTGACCACGGCAGCGCCGGCCAGTGGGTTGGTTGCAGACCACAGCAGCAGCATCGTCGTCGCCAGCAGCGCGTAACAGATGGCGAGGCTCTGCCAACTGGTCCCGGTCGGTACTTCGACGTATCGTGAATCGCGGGGGGCTCTGTACATTTGGTGAGTTTCGGATGGTGTGTTCGGATAGCGATACTCAGACGAAGACGGCGTTGAACAGCACGCCGAGGGTCGCCCCAATGGCAACGACCGTTCCCGCGTAAACCAGCAGGAGCCGTCGTTCGAACAGTTTGGTGAGCAGAACGAGGTTCGGGATACTCACGCCCGCTCCGCCGATGACGAACGCCAGCACCGTCCCGACGGGGACGCCCTGTTCGCTGAGCGACGCGGCGATTGGCAACATCCCGCTCATACTGACGTAGATGGGGGCGCCCGCGAGCGCGGCAAGCGGCACCGCCAGCGGGTTTTCGGGGCCGAGTACACGCTGTACAACCGCGACTGGGACGACGCCGTGGATGAGCGCCCCGACAGTCATGCCGACCAGCAGATACGGTAGCGTGTCGACGAAGAACGACCACGCGCCGCGTGCAGCCGTGCCGACCCGTGTCCGATGACTCCGCTGGACGGGTGTCGAGCAGCTACTACCGCACTCGACGGTGCCGCCGTCAGTGGCGACGCCCGCCGCGGCGGCGTCGGTCCCGCCGGTCAGCCCCTGGACGTCCTTGACGTGGTCGCCGAGCCCCAACCGACCGATTGCGATACCGCCGCCGACCGCCGCTGTGAACGTCGTGACGACGTACACGGCGGTCAGCTTGAGGCCGAACACGCCCAGCAGGAGGATGACGGCGATCTCGTTGACCAGCGGCGACGCCAGCAGGAACGAGAACGCCAGGCCGAGCGGTGCGCCGGCCTGCAGGAGGCCAGCCAGGGCCGGGACTGTCGAGCACGAGCAGAACGGGGTGACCGCGCCGAAGCCGGCCGCGAGGACGTTCCCGGCGCCCTCGTCGTGGCCACGGAGTTTCCGCTCGACGGCCTCTGGCGGGAGGTACTCCTCGGCGAGCCCGACCAGGAAGGAGCCGCCGATGAACAGCGGCACCAGCACCACCGCGAGGTGGACGAAGAAGCGCCACGACTCGCGGAGCGCGGGTTCGGTAGCTGCCGGAAGCACGCTTACTCCCACGTGTCGATAGCCGCCGCCATGTCCAGGAGCTCGAACGTCGCGGTGTCGGCGATGCGGTAGTAGGTCCATTTGCCGCTCTTCCGGGAGCTGACCAGGCCGGCGTCTTTCAACGTCCGGAGGTGGGTGGCGACCGTGGACTGTGGCGCGTGGAGCACGGCCTGAAGCTCACAGACACAGAGTTCGCCGTCACGGAGCGCCCCCAGGATGCGGAGGCGCTTCTCGTTGGCGAGCGCTTTGAACACGGTTCCCTGGGTCGCCACCTCGCCGGGATCGGGGGCCTGTTCGCCGAGGTCGACGATGCGCTCCTCGGCGTCGTCGTAGAGGCTGTCGAGCGAGCAACACGCGTCATCGGGGACTGAGTTCGGAGTATCCATATTGGAGTTTCTCGATTTGAGTTCTGGGCGTTGGACGAATCGGGTGTTTTCGAATCGTTGTTTTTCTGGCGGTCGATTGTAGCCTCTTCACTCTACTACCTGAACCGTCAGGTGTGAGACGGTGGCTTTTCCGGCTACATTCATATTGTATATTCTCGATTTACAAATAGCTATGGGTTATCTCTCCCTCGGGAACAACACGGTGGGGTTCCTGCCGCTCGTGCCCGTGCCTGAGACGGACCTGGCCGCCGATGAATCAACCAACACGTCCAACCCCCCCTCACAGCCTTCTAGGGCGATGATTAGAGACACCAAGACCGACCAGGGGTTCGATTCGACAGCGGCGTTCGCCCTGCTCGGCGACAGTACCCGCGTCGTCGGCGCCGTCGACGAGGGGACGTACGCCGAGGGCGACACCATCGAGCCGGTGGGAATCGGCGTCGACTCCCCCGAGCGCCTTCGGCTTCCAGCCGGGCGCCGTTGCCGGCCGAGAGCCCGAGGAGCTCCCCCGGCTGCTCACGGCACACATGGAGACGCTGTTCGACCGGCTTCGGGTAGTCGGGGCGAGCCGTGAGACGGCTTGAGAGCCCGGCTCGACAGCGTGGAGCTTCGCATGGCGGTCGCCGAGACGAACCCTTACAACCCTGCAGCGGCTAAGTCACGTATGCAACACGTAACGGTTCCACAGGACCGTATCGGCGTCCTCATCGGTTCCGGGGGCGAAACGATGCGGGAGATCGAGGACCGCGCCGACGTCCGCCTCGATATCGACTCCGAGGACGGCTCGGTCGGTATCGAGACCGTCGGCGACCCGCTCGCCGCCATGGATGCGCCCGACATCGTGAAGGCCATCGGTCGCGGCTTCAAGCCCGAGGCAGCCCTCTCACTGCTGGAGAGCGATATGCGGCGGTTCGACCTGATCGACCTCTCGGAACAGACGCGGAACAGGAACGACCTCCAGCGCCAGAAAGGCCGAATCATCGGCGAAGACGGCCGGACCCGCGAGCTGATGGAACAGCTGAGCGGCGCCGACGTCGTCGTCTACGGCTCGACCGTCGGCATCATCGGCGAACCGGAGGAGGTCGACGTGGTGCGGCGTGCGGTCGGGATGATTCTCGACGGCGCTCCCCACGGCTCGGTCTACTCGTTCCTCGAGCGAAAGCACAACCAGATGAAGCAGGGCTGGGACGTCCGCAAACAGACGTAAGGCGCTGTCTTTCGTTCTGCTCAGAGTCACCGAGCGGCAGCGCCGTCTCCAGCGATGACCAGTGCGCGCCGAAACTAACAACTATTAACCCCCTCCGGCAGGTATTTGCCCGCAAGAATGGCCGAGGACGTCAAACCGACGCGGAAGAACCTCATGGCGATCGAGGACCGTATCGATCTCTCCGAGCGGGGCCACGACACCCTCGAACAGAAGCGCGACGGCCTCATCATGGAGTTCATGGATATCCTGGACCAGGCCCAGGACATCCGCGAGGAAGTGGACGCCGACTACGAGCGCGCCCAGCAGAAACTCGACATGGCCCGTGCAATGGAGGGCGACGTGGCCGTGCGCGGCGCCGCCGCGGCGCTGAAAGAACACCCCGAGATCACGACCCAGTCCAAGAACATCATGGGCGTGGTCGTCCCGCAGATCGAGTCCTCGAAAGTCCGGAAACCGCTCGACGAGCGGGGCTACGGGCTGATCGGTTCCTCGGCACGCATCGACGAGACCGCCGACGCCTACGAGGAGCTCATCGACTCCATCATCCTCGCCGCCGAGGTCGAAACGGCGATGAAGAAGATGCTGGAGGAGATCGAGACCACCAAGCGCCGCGTGAACGCCCTGGAGTTCAAGCTTCTGCCGGAGCTCTACGAGAACCAGGAGTACATCGAGCAGAAACTCGAGGAGCAGGAGCGCGAGGAGATCTTCCGCCTGAAGAAGATCAAGGCCAAGAAGGAAGCCGAGGAGAAAGCGGAGGCCGCCGAGAAGGCCGCCGAAGAGGCCGAAGACACCGAGCAGCCGGTCAGCGCTGACTGACGGATGCCCTGCCCGGACTGTGGCGCACCGGTCGTCGCGTTCACGGTCCCCGAGTCGCTGCGAGAGTACGCCCCCGCCGACGACGCTGTTCTCTGTACCCGCTGTCTCCGGACAGCCCCCTGGACTGACGACCAGCCCCAGCCGGTGTCGCCGGACGACGCCGAGTTCTCTGCCGTCGACGAGACGTTCCCGAGCGGCCGCGCCGGCGTCGCGTTCGCGCTCGCGCTCGGAAAACTCGGCTCGCTGGCACTGGAGCGATCGGCCATCGAGGCGCTCTGTGAGACTGCAGAGCGGGAAGGCTCCGACGTCTGGCTGGCGCTGGACAGGCTGAGTCGCGCGGAGAACCTCGAACCGCATTTCGATATCGCCCGGCGCACCGAGCAGCTATCGTCGTTCCGGTAGGTCGACCCTGCACCGGGAGCCGGGCCGTTAGGGAGGACACTCCTCCATTTGTGTTGTCAGTCACGCCGACCCTCGTCGTCGATGCCGATAATCTCGGAGGGTTTCGGGTCGATACCCTCGTGATAGCTCCGGAGTGCGAGCTTCGTCCCGACGTAGCTCGCCGCAACCATGACGGCGAACAACAGTGGTCCCCAGAACAGTACTGTCGTGATAGTGATTACGGCGAATCGGTTCATCGACGGTGTCGAAAGCCGCCGGTTCAGGGGCTCCCATCACCGACACGGATGGTCACGGCGGGACAGACTCGCAGTAATCACTATGAGGAGGCTCATACCGTCACGGTTGCCGCAGATCGAGAAAACGGTGGCAGCTGGCGTTAGACGCCCGTCTCGTAGCGCAGGATGCCCGCGATGCCGCCGAACGCGTTGAGCAGCTGTTCACCCTTCTCGAAGTCGGTGCTGATGAACTTCGTGTCGGTGCCCCGCTGGTCGGCGATGGCCATCAGATGCTCGACCACGTCCTCGCGCTCCGTGGCCTCCGCCGGCTCGCCACATTCCGCGCACTCGTGGCTCGGGGTGGTGTGGCGGCGCTCGACGGTCTCGTACTCGGTGTGGCCGTTGGGGCACTCGAAGACAACCACGTCGTCAGAGAGGTCCTCGGAGAGCAGCAGGCGGTCGACCGACCCCATGATGAGGTTCTCGCGGGTCGGTCCCAGCCCGTAGGTCGCCTGGTTCCCGGTGTGGAGGTTCTTGAAGAACTCCTCCATCTGGTTCTTGTCTTCGACGAGCTCCTGGTCGGCCAGCGCCTCCTGTCCCTTGTCGACGAGATCGTAGAGCCCCGACTCGTCGGTGTAGGCGATGTCGAACTTCCCGAGCACCTTGTCCTGGAGCTCGTGGTGGAGATAGTCGCCGTCGAGGAACTCGTCCTTGGTCGGCGACGGCCCGCCCACGAGGATGCCGTCGAGTTCGTGGCGCCTGGGCACCATCAGGTCGTCGGCCATCTCCGCGACCTCCTGGTAGAAGTTATCGATGGCCTCCAGGCGCAGTCGGGCGAATCGCTGTGCGGACTGACCCCCCTTTCGCTGCTTCCCGGGGACGAGCGAGGACGCTGATTTGACCGGCTCGACGCGTTTGCCTTTCAGCCAGCCGACGTTGGCTTCCCGGCGGTCGAGCACGACGAGGCCGTAGAGCCCCGAATCGGCCATCATATGTTCCAGCGGCTCGATGAGGAAGTCCGAGTCGCAGTGGTAACGGAACGACTCGACGGGGTTGGGCGGCGACTCCAGTGTCCGGGTGATCATCTCCGTCTGGCCGCCGCCGGCGTCGATGGCGCCCGAGAAGATGACCATCCCGTTCTCCGGCGGGTAGGTGTCGTAGTAGCGCAGTCGATCCTTGATACTCGTCAGCGCGTCCTGTACGTTGGTCCGGGTCTGCTTGGACTTGATGTTGGCCGCCTCCGAGTGCTCCTGCGTGACGTGGGCGACCACGTCAGAGACCTGGCGGTCCTCCGGAATGTAGATCGTGACGAGCTGCGTTCCTGATCCTTCGAAATCCTCCAGCTCCTGGAGCACCTTGCGGAACTCGTACTTCCGCCGGTCCTCGCTGGTCTCTTGGGCGTCAGTGCTCATTACGAGAAGATAGGCGCTAACGCGTGTAAGTACCTGTTGACTGTCGGAGGGGCCGGTGTGTCCGGGTTTCGGCCGTCCCACCAGTTCCGCGAGGTAGCGGCCGGCGACCCGGGGAGCTCGATGGCTGGTTACGGGAAATTCTACCTAACGTGATCCGTTTGCGTTGGCTTACCAAAGCCACATGGCTCGAGTCGCTGTTGTCGCCAGCTCGGGGGTGAGTTGGGAAACCGACGACGACAGCGCACCGCTCGGCCAGGCTCGCGACGGGACAGTACCACCTCGCAGCGGTAGACGGCGACATCGGCGTGGCGAATCTGGACGATCAATTCGGCGTCACGCCGGCTGAGGCGACGCTCCGCGACGTGCTCGCGTCCGGCGCGAGCGTCGAGGCCGGCGTCGAGTCCGGGCACAGCCAGGCGGAGGCCGCCTTCGAGGACAGCCCGCAGACTGCGCCGACGGAGGAGGCCGAACCCGAGGAGAGTCGGGGGAAAACGGATTCCCCGGCCGGGTGTTCACCTGTAGGCGGATTCAGTTTTCGCCGCAGATTACGGTTGGTGGCAGTGGGAGCGCAGCCCCAATCTGTAAGTAAGCGCTGTCCGAACACGAGCCATGGCTGTCCCCGCCGAGTTGGGCGAGCGGCTCTACCGAGCGTATGTCGACCGAGAGCCGGTCGACCCGGCATCGCTCCCGACCGAACTAACTGTCGAGGAAGGGTACGCTGCCCAAGAGACGTTCGTGGAGCGACGGGTTCCCGACGAGGGAGCGCCGGTCGGCTACAAGGTCGGCTTCACCAGCGAGGCCGTTCGGTCGGACCTCGGCGTCGATTCCCCGGCGTCCGGGCGTGTCCTCGCCGACACCGTTCGCGAGAACCGGCGCTTCGACACGAGCGACCTCATCGAACCGCGGGTTGAACCGGAGATCGCCTTCCTGCTCGGCAAGGAGCTCACCCCGCCGGCGAGTCGCCTCGACGTTCTCGCCGCGGTTCGACTCATCGTCCCCGTCGTCGAAGTCGTCGACAGCAGAATCCGCGAGTGGGACGTGACAGCCCCCACGGCCATCGCCGACAACACGCTCGCCGGCAGGGTGCTCATCGGCGACCGGACGACGACGGGTAACGTCGATCTCGGCCGCGAAGGCGTCGAACTGCTCGTCGACGGCGAGCGGCGGGCGACCGGCACTGGCACAGCGGTGCTCGGCCATCCTGCCGACGCCGTTGTGTGGCTCGCCGAAGCGCTCGCCGACAACGGCGAGACGCTCCACGCGGGGGAGTTCGTCACAACCGGGTCGATCACCGAACCGATTCCGGTCGCCGCGGGTGAGACGGTCGTTGCCAGGTTCTCGTCACTGGGGAGCGTCGTCGCACACGCCGAGTGAACCGCCTGTCGATTCGGAACCGGCCCGACCGACGGCGAACGCGGAGTGCAACACTCAGGCAGGTGTTTGACTCTTCGCTGTGTTTTTCGTTGGCTCCCGTGCATGTCGACCATGGAGAACTCTACACGCCGCCGCCTCCTACAGACTGCAGGCGCCCTTCCAGCCGTATCCCTCACGGGGTGTGCAGCACCGTTCGAGTGGCCCCAGACTGCCACCTCGACGCCAGCGTACGAGCAACTCCCGCAGACCGCCGTCTACACCGCCGACGACGTCGGGATTCGGCTCCCAGAGAGCGTCCAGCGCGTAGCGGCTCCGACGAACGCCGACCTCATCGTGTTGCACGGCAACCCCGCGGTCGAGGCCGAGCAGGCGGTCACGTGGCTGGCTGAGGAGCGTGCTGTGGCCCTGCTCGGGGACCGAGCCCAGGAGACGTGGCTCGACTGGGCGAGGAGTGAGGCGTATCGTGAGACGTTCGGGAGCGGCGAACTGGCCGCAGGCGACCCACCACCGCACTTGCTGGTCGCAGCAGCGTCGGGTAGCGACATGTCGACATACCGATATTCGTGGAGTGACCAACCGAGCAACGGCGACATCGTCCGCACGCTGGACGATGCGATGGTCGAAATCGCCAACGGGACGCCCGCGTAACAGGGACCCCTGTCGCAGTTGGCGCGACACATTATGGCACAGGTTCGGTGTCCAGGGTTAGCCGTCTCCGCCTCGCTCACTGCTGTATTCGGTAGTTTATCCGACCGATATTGCCGCGATACACAATATTACATTGTCACTTACGACGACTTCAACTATGGAGTACACCACACTCGGCTCGACCGGGATGTCCGTCAGTCGAATCGCTCTGGGTACGATGAACTTCGGTTACGACAGCGAGGGGTGGCGACTCGACGAGGACGAGAGCACGGAGATCCTCGAACGGGCGCTCGACCTCGGAATCAACTTCTTCGACACGGCCAACGTCTATCGAGACGGGGAGAGCGAATCGGTCATCGGCGACGTGATCTCGGAGTACGACCGTGAGTCGCTGGTACTCGCGACGAAGGTCCACGGCTCGATGGACGACGAGAACCCCAACGCACAGGGGCTCTCGCGCAAGGCCATCGAGCAGGAACTCTCGGCCTCCCTCGACCGGTTGGGTGTCGACACGGTCGACCTGTACCAGATCCACCGCTGGGACGAGGACACCCCGATCGAGGAGACGCTTCGCACCCTCGACGACGCGGTCCGGCGCAACCAGGTGCGGTACGTCGGTGCCTCGTCGATGTGGGCCCACCAGTTCGCCGACGCGCTCCACACGAGCGACCGACTCGGCCTCGAGCGGTTCGTGTCGATGCAAAACCACTACAACCCTGCCTATCGGGAAGAAGAGCGGGAGATGCTGCCACTCTGCGAGAAAGAGGGCATCGGCGTCATTCCGTGGAGCCCGCTGGCACGAGGCTATCTCACACGCCCCCACGACGAGTTCGAGACGACGACCCGCGGCAGCGAAGAGGCCGAGACGCGCCAGGACAGACACGAAGTCTACCGCGCCAATGGCGGCGAGGAGATCAACCGACGCATGGAGGAGCTCGCCGACGAGTACGGCGTGACGATGGCCCAGCTGACCATCGCGTGGCACCTCCACAGGGACCCCGTCACGGCGCCCATCGTCGGCGTTTCGAGCGTCGAGCATCTCGAAGAGGCCGCCGAAGCCACCGAGATCTCGCTCTCCGACTCCGACCGCGAGTATATCGAGGAACCGTACGACCCAGTGCCGGTCGTCGGCCACGACTAACGCCTTGGCGGAAAGCGGGTCGCGAGTGGTCACACACAGTCACGGCGTAGCTTCCGTGGTCGCCGGACGGAGCCGGCGACAGGTCACGGGCCGTGACTGGTCACACACAGTCACGGCGTAGCTTCCGTGGTCGCCGGACGGAGCCGGCGACAGGTCACGGGCCGTGACTGGTCACATCGTCGTCGGCGCCTCGACCCCCAGCACGTCGAGTGCGTTCCCGACCGCGTGCCGCGCGGCGTCGACGAGCGCCAGGCGAGCGGCCTGAACCGCCGGGTCCTCGGCGGTGAGCACCGGGCACTCGCGGTAGAACGCGTTGAAGCGGTCGGCGAACTCCCGCGTGTAGGTGGCGACGCGGTGGGGTTCGTGTTTCTCGGCGGCCTCCTCGATAACCGCGGGGAGCCGCGCAATCGTTCGCAGCAGTTCGCGTTCTTCAGGCGCGGTGAGCACGTCGGGGTCGACCGCCTCGGGAACGGATTCACCATCGAGAATCCCGCAACAGCGGGCGTGGACGTACTGGACGTACGGCGCCGACTGGGCCTCGAAGTCGAGCGCGCGCTCCCACTCGAAGGTGATGGCCTTGCTGGGCTGTTTGGAGACGATGTCGTAGCGCACGGCGCCGATACCAACCTGTCGGGCGATACGGTCCACGTCCTCGTCGGTAAGTTCGTCCTGACGGATGCGGTCACCCATACGTGATTCGACCTCCTCACGGGCCCGGGCGACAGCTTCGTCGAGCAGGTCGTCGATGTCGATACCCGTGCCCGCGCGGGTGCTCATCCCCTCGCCGCCGGGGAGGTTCACCCAGGAGTAGAACGTGGAGGTGAGCTTGGACGTGTCGTTGCCCAGCAGGTCCAGCGCCGCCTCGAGCTGGCGGGCGTGGAGCTTCTGGTCCTCGCCGAGCACGGTGACCGCGCGGTCGAAGTTCTCGAACTTCCACTCGTGGTGGGCCAGGTCGCGGGTCG
>NZ_JAZKRY010000084.1:0-12119 GCF_036626355.1 Halolamina sp.
ACCGCATCAACCCGATGATCATCGAGGGCCAGATCCACGGTGGGCTTGCGCAGGGCATCGGGACGGCGATGTTGGAGCACGTCACCTACGACGACAACGGCAACGTCACCGGTGGCGACTTCATGAACTACCTGCTCCCGACGGCCAACGAGATTCCCAACTTCGAGACGGGCCACACCGTGACACCCTCGCCCCACCACCCGATCGGGGCGAAAGGGGTCGGCGAATCGCCAACCGTCGGCTCGCCGCCGGCCATCGTCAACGCGGTGGTCGACGCGATGGAGCACGGCGGCACCACCCACGTCGACATGCCGATGACGCCCGACGTGGTCTGGGAGAGCCTCGAGGAGGCAGGGCTGTCACACAGCCCCGCCCAGAACATCGAAATCACAACTGACGACTCCGATTCGGCAGGCGCATCCAGCGACGACTGACGGCGCCGTCCACGAGCGGGCCCGTATCCGGTCCGCTTGCCGTTCGACTCCCCAATGACGAAGGACCCCACATCACACGACGACGGACACGAGAGCAGCCCGAACCGCGTCGACGACGGAGATATCGCCGCCCTGGAACAGCAGTTCCAGGACCGCGGCGACGCGTACGCTCGTGCCACGGTGGTGCGACGCGAGCCGCCGGTGTCGGCCAACGTCGGCGACCGGGCAATCGTGACGGCCGAGGGCGACCTGTACGGCTGGGTCGGCGGCGCCGCCTGCGCCCAGACAGTCGTCAAAACCCAGGCCAAGGCCGTACTCGAGTCGGGGCAGCCGAAGCTGGTCGGGATCGCGCCCGATCCCGCGCGCCTGGAACGAACAGGACTCGACGCGTTCCCGATGACGTGCCACAGCGAAGGCGTCCTGGAGGTGTTCATCGAACCGGTGGCTCCGACGACCAGTCTCCTCCTCGTCGGGAGCTCACCCATCACCCGGTCGCTTGCTCGCCTGGCTGGCGACCTCTCACTGGACGTAACGCTCGTTGCCCCGCAGGAGGGGGAGTTCGACGTGCCCGACGAGACGGAGATACTCGTCAGCGTCGACCACGAGGACCTCGCCGCCGCGATGGGGCCCGATCCACTGGTCGTCGTCGCCTCGATGGGCGAGTTCGACGCGCGTGGCATCGCCGCCGGCGTGCTCGCCGACGCACGGTATATCGGCCTCGTGGCCAGTGACGAGCGGGCCAGTGAGGAGATCGACCGCGTAGCCGGCCTGCTCGAGCGTGAGCCGGAAGCCGTGCGCTCGGCGGTGACGAACCCCGCGGGCGTCGATATCGTCGCACGAACGCCGGCCGAGATCGCCGCAGCCATTCTCGCCGAACTCGTCGATGTCCGGTCGACCAGTGGAACGGCTGGTGCCGGACCACCGACGGCTGAGACTGAGCCAGGCCACCAGGCACCCAGTACGGACGCAGGAAGCGACGACGCCGAGGCCGGTGCAGGCGAGGAAGTGGCTCCCGAGGCGGCAATCGACCCAGTCTGTGACATGACGGTCGAGACGGCGGACGCGTCGGCGACGGTCGACTACGAGGGTGAAACCTACTACTTCTGCTGTCACGGCTGTGCCGACTCGTTCCGAACAGAGCCGGAAGCGTATCTCGACGGCGACGTGGAGGCCCAGCCGTGATGAACGAGCGCGAGACGAGCCCGTTCGACTCGCTTTCGGAGGACGACCTCCGGGCGTTGTTCGAGCGGACCGACTACGTCGCCGACGACCGGACCGTCACAACGGTCCAGTTGGCGCTACAGATGGGTCGGCCGTTGTTGGTCGAAGGGCCGCCCGGGAGCGGGAAGACGGAACTCGGGAAGACCCTCGCCGAGGGGTTCGAGACCGAGCTGATCCGCCTCCAGTGTTACGAGGGCCTGACCGCGGAGAACGCGCTGTACGAGTGGAACTACACCAAACAGCTCCTCGCCGTGCAAGCGGGCGAAGGGACGGTCGGCGGCGACGCCGCCCAGCAGCCGGCCACGGCAACCGGCTCGGGCACCGAGACGGGCCCACCGAGTTCGGTATTCGGCGAGGAGTTCCTGCTGGAACGGCCGCTCCTTCGCGCGTTGCGGGCCGACCGCGGGCAGCCGCCGGTGCTCCTGATCGACGAGATCGACCGCGCCGACCAGGAGTTCGAAGCGTTCCTCCTGGAGCTGCTCTCGGACTTTCAGGTCACCGTGCCGGAGTTCGGCACCGTCACCGCCGACCACCCGCCGGTGGTCGTGCTGACTTCGAACCGCACGCGCGGGCTGAGCGACGCGCTCAAGCGTCGGTGTCTCTATCTCCACGTCGAGCCGCCCAGTTTCGAGACCGAGTACGAAATCGTCCGGCGGAAGGTGCCGGAACTGGACGCCGCCATCGCCGCCGAGGTCTGTGCGGTCGTCGAACGGCTTCGGGAGGAGTCGTTCCTCAAACAGCCCGGCGTCGCCGAGACGCTCGACTGGGCACGGGCGGTCGCCACGCTCCGGCAGGAGAACGAGGGGCCGCTAACGCCGACGGAGATCGAACGGACGATGGGCTGTCTGCTGAAGGAGGCAGAGGACATCAGCAGCGTCGATACAGAACTGCTGGAACGACTCCATCAGGCCGCCAGTGACGCGGTCGAACGGGCCGAGTAACGATGGAACGAAACGGCGACGCCGGTGACGGCGACGCGCCGGGAGCTGGCGACGGTACGGTTCCCGAAGCTGGTGTGGACAGGCGACAGTCCGGTCTCGAACCGACCAGGTCCACCGACGGAACGCCTGATTTCCCGGCTGCCAGACAGCACGTCCTGACCGAACTGGTCCGCTTCGTCGCCGGCCTCAGAGAGGACGGCGTCGACGTGCCCGCGACGGGCGTCCTCGACGGCGCCCGCGGGCTAGCGACAGTCGGCCTCGAAGACGGCGACCGGGCCGGCGCGGCCCTTTCTGCGACGTTGCTCTCGGCGCCGAGCGACCGGGAGGCCTTCGCCGAGCGGTTCCCGACGTTCTGGCATCGGCTCCGGACGGGGATCGACCGCATCGCGACCGCGGAAAACGGTCCCTCGGCGTCGAGCGACGAGGGCGCCGAAGCTGGCCGCGATGGCGTCGATGACGGAGCGGAGAGCGCCACAGCGGATACCCTCCCGGATGCGGAACCCCCGGAGATGGCTGGCGACGAGGACGGGGACGTCGAGGTCAGAATCCCGACGGAACGCCGCCACGCGTCGGGTGACCGCGCCGCCGCCGACAGCGAGGCGGACGCCCGCCGGTACAGCGCAGTGGGCGGAAGCCAACTCGTCGACGCGGCGCGTCCCGACCTGTTGCCCGCCGAGCACGCCGCGATCGACCGCTTCGTGGACACGCTCACCTCCCTTCCGGGCCGTCGCCGCCAACGCTCGCCATCGGGGGAACGAATCGACGCCAGGGGCGCGCTTCGGACCAGTATTCAGACCGGCGGCGCGCCGCTCGACCTCCCCCAGACGAAACCAGCGCTCAGTGAACTCCGGTGCTGCCTGCTGGTCGACGTGAGCGGCTCTGTCCTCGACACGCTCGATCGGAGCGCTCTGCTCGCCTTCGCGGAGCGGGTCGTCGCTGCCGCGGTAGACGCGCGGGTGTTCCTGTTCGATACGGACGTTGTCGAGGCGACGACGGCGTTCGCCAGAGCGGACGGCGACCCCGGCAGCGCGCTCCGGGAAGCGGCCGTCGAATGGGGTGGCGGTACTCGAATCGGTGCCGCACTGGAGACCATCCGACGGGAGTATCCGTACGCGGTCGACCGCCGGACCGTGGTCCTGGTCGTCAGTGACGGCCTCGATGTCGGCGACCCGGACCTCCTGCAGGACGGAATCACGTGGCTCGCCAACAGAGCCAGCGGGCTGGTCTGGCTCAACCCGCTCGCGGTCTCGTCAGCGTTCGAACCGAGTTCCCGGGGGATGTCGACAGTCTCCCCGTATCTCGACGCCCTGTTTGGCTTCGCCGAGGCCGCTGACCTGGCGGCGGCCGCGCGGCAGGTCGAGCGACATGGCCTCGGGGGGCCGGTCGGCAATCAGTATCACGGCAACCGAACCGGCGAACGCGGGGTGAGCCGATGACGGCCGTTCTCGGAGCTGTCATCGACGCGCTCCGCGAGCGTGAAGCGCTGCAGGCGTGGGTCGTCGAGAGCGTGAAGATCGGCGACGCCGTCGTTCTGGTCGAGCTGGCTCCTACCGAACCACGTGAGAGGGACGAACAGCGAGTCGCCGGCCTCGCCCACCGGCCACCTGGCGAGCCGAGTGCAGCGATGACCGAGCGCTCGGACCCGATCGAACTGCTGAGGCCGCTGGCGCAGCGAGGCGCTCTGCCAGGGAGCGGGGCCCGACCGGAGCCACGCGCCGACTCGGGGTCGGTACTCGACCGTGCCGTTGCCCTCGCGACGCTGAACGCGCTCTCGGCGCCGGACGTCGACTGGCAGACCGGTGACCCGATGGCCGGAGTCGGCCCGGACATCTCGACAATCGTCACGGTGGGGCTGTTCAGGCCGGCGTTCCGCAAGTTCGCGGACGTCGAGGTTCGCGTTATCGAGCGCGAGGAAGTCGACACCGCGGTCGTGTCGACACCGGAGGGCGTCACAGTGGAGAGCTTCAGCCCCGCGGAGACCCGCACCGCGATGGAGGGGGCAGAAGTCGTGTTCGTCACCGGGTCGGCGCTCGTCTACGGCGGTATCGAGCAGTACGTCGGTGCCGCCCCGGACGAAGCGCAGGTCGTCCTCATCGGCGCGACTGCGTCGATGCTCCCGGAGCCACTGTATGCGACGGGGGTCGACGTCGTTGCCGGCGCTGTCGTCGAGGATATCGACCGCGTCCGCAGCGCCGTCTCAGCGGGGGCGTGCGGCACCGACCTCCACGATAATGGCGTGCGGAAAAGTTTCGTATCTCGAACACGAAGTTCCCAGAATCAGCTTTCACTCGGAGACACCCAATGACTGCACCAACCTGGTCCGTTCCCGAAACCGAGGTCGTACAGCGCGCCGGAGAGCGAATCGATGCCGAGCACGATGAGCAGGACGTCCTCGCAACGATCGTCGACGTCGAGGGGAACGCCTACCGCCGGCCCGGCGCGAAGATGCTGCTCGAGGCGGACGGAAGTGGCGTCGGCGCCATCACGGCCGGCTGTCTGGAGGACGAACTGCTCAAGGCCGCCGACTCAGTCCGTGAGACCGGCCGCCCCGAACTGGTCACCTACGACCTGATGGAGGACGACGAGGACGTCTGGGGGCTCGGCGTCGGCTGTAACGGCGTCATCGACGTGCTCCTCGAACCGCTGGACGAGACCTACGAACCCGCCCTCGATGCGTTCCGCGAGGGCCGGGATATCGCCGTTCTCACAGTTATCGAGGGCAACGGAGACCTCTCGCGGGGCGACCGGGCGTACCTCAATGCGGAGAGCAACCGCCTCGAGGCCCCTGATGGCGGCGATGACTGGCCTGCCGCACTCGCGCCGCGGGCCGCCGACCTCGCGCGCTCGGGCAAGGCAGATCTGGTGACCATCGAGACCGACAGCGGACTGCTCTCGGTGTTCATCGACGGCATCGCCGCACCGGCGGAGCTACTCGTCTTCGGGACCGGCCACGATGTGGGGCCGGTCACCGAATTCGCGGCGAAAAACGACTTCCACGTGACCGTCGTCGGCTTCCGGGGCGGGGTGGAACTCGCCGAGCGGTTCCCGGCGGCGGATGACGTGGTCAGTACCTCACCACGAGATATTGCGACGGCGCTGGAACTGACTGACCGAACGTACGCGGTCGTGATGACGCACAACTTCCTCGACGACCAGTTGACCGTCGAGACGCTCCTCGCCTCGCCTGTCCAGTACGTGGGACTTATGGGCCCGAACGAACGGTTCGAGGAGATGCTAGACGCGTTCGAGGACGACGGCGTCTCCTTCGACGAGGGGACGTTCGAGTCACTCTACACCCCGATCGGGCTGGACCTGGGTGGTGGCTCGCCGTACCAGATCGCCCACAGCATCGTCGCCGAGATACTCGCGGTCAAAAACGACCGGGAGCCGGGACATCTCCGCCAACGCACGGGGCATATCCACGAGCGGGTGGACACAGGGGCCGAGGGCGGCGGCCCGCCAGCGCAATGAGTGGATAGCTCCAGGCCAGGGGCTCCTTGCTGTGAAGGTGGCGAACCGATAGGTCCAGAGACGCACTCCGTATTCGACGGTCCGCAGTCCCCGAAGGTTCAAGTTCTGAACTGCCGGGATGCAACCATGAGCCGAGCACCCACACTGGAGGACCGATACGACCTTCGGTCACCGAGCTCCGTCGCCGTATCGCCGGACGGCGAGCGCGTGGCCTTCGTCGTCCAGGAAGCCGATCCCGAGGAGGGCGAGTATCGAAACTCGCTCTTTGTCGCACCCACTGACGGCTCACGGGAGCCCCACCGACTCACCCACAATGCTGACGCCGGAGACCCGACCTGGGGCCCGGACGGCGACCGGCTCGCGTTCACGGCCGCACGCGAGGAGGACGTGGAGCTCGCCGTTGGCTCCAAAGAGGAAGAAACAGCGGAAGCCGATGAGGCGGATGCTACGGAGGAGTCGGACGGCGACGAGGAACCAAAGTCCCAGGTCTGGCTGTTCGATATGGCCCTGGGCGGCGACGCCCGGCAGCTGACTGCGTTCGAGGAAGGTGCTGGCGGGTTCGACTGGTCGCCGGACGGCGAGCGGCTGGTCGTCGAAGCACGAGACCCAACCGAGGACCAGGACGCGTATCTCGATGGCGTCAGGGAAGAGGACGAACCCTACGACATCTCCCGGCTCCAGCACAAAATCGACGGCCAGGGGTACACCGACGACATCACGGAGTATCTGTTCGTCGTCGACCTGGAGTCTCGCGAGACGACGCGGCTCGACGAGGCGTCTGGCCGCGGCGCACGCTCCGAGTTCCGGGGGCTCCAGCCGGCGTGGGGGGCGAGCGACCGAATCGCCTTCGCGACCTACCGGGGCGACGACCCCGACGCGACCTACGAACTCGACGCCTACACCATCGACCCGGACGGCGAGAGCCTCGTTCAGGTGACCGACGGCGGCCTGACGACGAGCGGGTTCCGCTGGGACGCTGACGGCACTCGGCTGGCGTTCTCGGGGAGCAACGCGACGAACGTCCACGACCCGACCCAGTACTACGTTGCCGAGGGCGCGGACGGCGACGATCCGGATGTTCACTCCGTCTCGGCGTCGCTCGACCGGACGACCGGCTACGCCAGTCCCGCTGCGTGGGTGGCCGCGGAGGAACTCCTCGCCCCCATCGCGGACGAAGCGCGCACGCGTCTGGTCGCGCTGGCTGCCGACGCCGACGACCCGGAACGGGTGTTCGAAGCCCAGGGAACGGGGCGGACCATCACGAGTTTCGACGCCGAGGGTGGCACGGTAGCCGTCGTTCTCAGCCACCCGAACGAGGGCCAGGACGTGTTCACACTCGACGCCGCTGAGGTCCACGATGACGTGTCGCCGACGCGGGTTACCAACCTGAACGACGAGTTGCTCGACGAGGCAGCGGCCCCCTCGTGTGAGCGCGTGCACTTCGAGAACGACGACGGCGTCGAGGTCGAGGGGCTCGTCTATCGTCCCGACGGGTTCGACCCGGGCAGTTCCGAGCCGGCACCGCTCATCTGCCACATCCACGGCGGGCCGACGGCGTACGATGCACCGGGGTTCAACTTCGACTACGCCTACTGGTGCGGACAGGGCTACGTGGTACTCAACGTCAACTACCGCGGCTCGACCTCCTATGGGCGGGCGTTCAGCGAGAGTATCCGGGGGAAGTGGGGGCCGCGCGAGGCCGACGATATCCGCTCTGGCGTCTCTGAACTGGAGTCCCGCGGCTGGGTAGATTCGGACCGCCTGTTCGTCACGGGCTTCTCACAGGGCGGTATCAACACACTCTACGTCGTCACGCGTGACGACCGGTTCGCCGCGGCCGCCCCTGAGCACGGCATCTACGATTTCTACGCCAACTTTGGCACCGCGGACATGCACCAGTGGTACGTCAACGACGTCGGCGTCCCCTGGGAGCACGAGGACGCCTACCGAGCGATGTCCAGCCTGCTCGATGTCGGCGACGTGGAGACGCCGCTGTTGATCACCGCCGGCGAGAACGACTGGCGCTGCCCGCCCACGCAGGCCGAACAGCTCTACGTCCAGGCGAAACGCGCCGGCGTCGACGCGCGCCTGCTGGTCTATCAGAACGAACACCACAACATCGGCGACCCTGACCGTGCAACCCACCGCCTCGACGCGCTCACGGGATGGTTTGCCGAGTATGATCCCGGACGGAGCGACGAGGAGACGTAGCGCAGACAGTCAGCGGGGAGGGGTCACGAGTGAACGCGAATATCGCTCGGTTGCAGTTCCGAGAGCTTAGACTTCGCTGCGCTCGGCGTCGTGGATCGGCGGTTCGGCCTCGGCGGCTTTCGAACGGGCTTTCGAGACGACGGCGGGGGGCGCCTCGAACTCGATGAGCACCTGCTCGTCGTCGTACTCCTCCTCCTGGACGTGGCCGTTGTCGTGCACCCACGAGACGACGCTCATCGCGTCGCCGTTCACGGGCAGCACCAGCCGTTCGTGTTTCCAGTCGGGGAGTTTCCGCTCGACGCGGTCACGCAGTTCGTCGACGTTCTCGCCGGTGAGCCCTGAGACGACGACCGGGTTGGGCGCGAGCGCCGAGAGCGCGCGTTTCCGCCGCTCGATTTCGGGCTCGGTCAGCCGGTCGGCCTTGTTGAACACGGTGACGATTGGCGCCTCGTTGCGCTCCATCAGCGTGTCGTGGCTGGTGACCAGCTTCTCACGCATCGTCTCGACCGGCTCGGCGGCGTCGACGACCAGCAGCACGAGGTCGGCGTGGTAGACCGACGAGAGCGTCGACTGGAACGACTCTACCAGCCAGTGGGGCAGGTCCGAGACGAAACCGACGGTGTCTGTCAGCAGCACGTCCCGCTTCCCGGTTTTCGCTTTCCGCGTCGTCGTCCCGAGCGTGGTGAACAGCCGGTCCTCGGACTCGGCGGTCGGCTCCAGGTCCGGATGGCGCTGGTCGTTCTCGTCGACGTCGAGTTCGGCCGCAAGCTGGCGGAGCAGGGTGGATTTCCCCGCGTTGGTGTAGCCCGCCAGGGCGACGAGGTCGAACCCCTGGTCCCGGCGTTTCTTCCGGCGCTTTTCCTCCTTCTTCGCGATGCGGTCCAGCTCCTCGGAGATCCGGGAGATCTGGGTCTTGATGTCCTGCTCGCGGGACTCGTCGTACTCCCCGAGCCCCATGAACCCCGGCCGCTCGTCCCGTTTGGCGAGGCTGGCTTTCGCCTCGGCTCGCGGGAGTTCGTAGCGGAGCTCCGCAAGCTCGACCTGGAGCTGGGCTTTCCGCGTCTGGGCGCGCTGGCCGAAGATATCCAGGATGAGGGTGAACCGGTCGACGACCTCGACCCCCTGGGGCAGCTTCTCGCCGATATTGAACATCTGGTAGGGGCCGAGTTCGTTGTCGACGATGACCGTACTGGCGTCGGTCTCCCGAACCAGCGCGGCCAACTCCGTTACTTTCCCTTCGCCGAAGTGATAGGCTGCGTCCTGCGTTCGTGTCTGCGTTAGCTCGCCGACGACCTCGTAACCCGCAGCGCGGGCGAGCTCTCGGATCTCCGAGAGCTCCGCGTCACCGGCGTCGATCCGTTTTGCGACGACCGCACGTTCGTCAGAGATGGTTGTCAAACACCCCGATTTTGGTCATGGTACCCATTGGTGGTACGGAGGCATGAATCCCGCGGTGGTTTCAGTGGAGCAGTGCGGTCACAGCGAGAGCGCCGCGTGGTCGAGGCATGACCGTCGAGAGCCATCGCAAGCGGGACGAGCGCGGGGACACCCGCACCGAGTTCCGCGGCGGCTGCGGGGCGGGCGGAAGGGAAACGCCTTAATGAGTCTCGGGCACACCCTAAGGCATGACTGACGAGGACGACTCCACCGACGCCGCTGACGAGACCGCCGACGTTTCTGCGGAGGATCTCGAGACGCGCCTCGATGACGCCGAGGAGGCGCTCGAAGCGGCCGAAACCGAGGCTGACCTCGACGAGGTGGCCGCGAACCTCGACGATATCGAGAGCGACCTCGAGGCCGCCGAACTGGATGGCGAGGACGAAGAGAATCCGGCTGAAGCCATCGCCGAGCGTACCGAGGAGTTCCGGGGGACACTCGAGGAACAGCGTGGCCCGTACGCCGAGGACGTGCTCGAAGCCATCGGCGAGCACCAGGCCACTATCGGGGACACGCGGTGGACCGCACGCGGGACCCCCGACGTGCAGGACGCCGTCGACGCGTTCGTCGACGCCGGCGGCGACGCACTGGACACCGAGTTCGACAGCGCCGAGTCCGAAGAGCGGGAGGCGCTCAGCCACGAACTCGATGCCCTCGCCGAAGCCATCGAGGACGCGGAGCTGGACCCCGACGAGGACGACGAGACGCTCACGGCGCTCGTCGAAGCGACCGCGGAGCTCGGAACCGCGCTCGAGGAGGCCGAGGAATGGGACGACCTGGAGATCAACGAACAGCTTCGGGCAGAAGGGTTCTACGACGTGCTCGGTCACTACAAGGATTTCCCGGTCGAGTGGGCGGCGCTGAAAGAACACGAGAAGCAGGGCAACGTCGAGCAGGTGCTCCGCGCGCTCGATGCACTGGACTCCGACTTCATGGAGCGACACTGTCTGGAAAGTCTCACCCGCATGGGCGACGCCGAGGCGTACGATGCCATGCTCGAGCGCGCGAGCAAGCGCGACCGGCCGGGGATCACGGCGCTCGGCAAGATGGGCGAGGGCGCCGAGGAGGCCGTCGAGACGCTCCTCGAGTACGTCGACACGGATTCGGACCCCCAGCTCCAGAAGGTGACGTTCCGCGCGCTCGGGGAGATCGGAAGCGAGGAGGCGACGCAGGCCCTCGCCAACAAACTCGAGATGGAGAACGACAACGTTCGCCCGCTCGCGGCGCGTGCACTCGGCCTCGTCGGCGACACGCGCGCGATCGAGCCGTTGGCTGAGACCCTCGCCGAGGACGACGACCGCACCGTCCGTACCGCCGCTGCGTGGGCGCTCCGACAGATCGGCACGCGAGATGCGCTCGAAGCCGCCGCCGAATACGAGGACGCCCATTCGTACACGCTCCAGGCAGAGGCTGAGAAGGCCCGTGGGGCACTGGAGACCGGCGACGACGAGGCCGCCGTCGAAGCGTGACATCCTCCCCGTCCTAAACAGTGGTTGCCGAATCAGATTCTCGTCGAAGCAGCCACGACAGACCTGTTTTGCCCAGCTGTCTCGACCATTTCTCGACCAACGCAATCCAGCGTAAAGAATCTCAGTTAGGTTCGGCAACTACTGTTTACGGCGGGATTCTTCCTCGAAGAAAGATAGCCCTCAGAGCGCAGCGGGTGGATCGTCGGCTCCCCCGGTTGTCAGGGCATTGCTGCTCTCTCCTGGTTGTTGAGCCCCGTCGCTCGCCCGATCTGCAGGGCAGAACAACCGACGGTCAAACGCAGTTTGCAGGCCGGAGTTCAGCACACCGCGATCCAGAGGGGTCGAACGAGCGTCGGCGGCGAAAGGCGCCTACCGAACGACCGTAACAGGGACCGGAGACCGACGGAACACTTTCTGCGCGACGTTCCCGATGATCAGTCGGTCGGCCAACGATCCGCCGTGACTCCCGATAACGACCGTATCGAAATCATCGGCTCGGTTGAGGATCGCCCTGACAGGATGGCCGAGTTGAACCTCCGTGGTTATCTCGACATCGTGCTCGTCGGCGAGTTCCCGAGCGCGATCGAAAACCTCCTTCGCCCGCTCTTCGGCGGCCTCTTCGATATTCTCCTCGAGGGCGAGCCCCGTGGCTGCTCCCCACATCGAGGTCGGTTCACCGACGACGTGTAAGACGGTGATCTCCGGGTCAGGATAGCTCTCGATGGCGTATTCGAGGGCTCGTTCGGCCATTTCCGAGTCATCCATCGGAACGAGGATTTTCATAGGAAAACTACGTCCAGACCGTTGATAAACATCGGGTTGCACATCCCCGGCCGTGCGTGGGTTCTTATCACTGCCTGTGAAAATTGGGAGGACATTCATACTGCCGGACAGAACGATGCAACTATCGCTCGCCGTGGATCGGCCGTCACCTC
>NZ_JAZKRY010000085.1:0-11989 GCF_036626355.1 Halolamina sp.
TCGAGGCTTTCAAACAGAACTTCGGTTAACCGCCCGCGGGAGAACGAGGCGCTGTCGTCCTCATTGGATTCGATCTGGCCGCCGCCCATTCGCGCATGGCCTCCTGCGCTGGCGCTGTTGATGCCCTCGACGGCATGGCCCAACGCACGACCCATGTGAACTCTGTCGTCGCGGGAGCGACCGGAGAGATGGATGACGCCAGTCCCCTCCTGCTCGCCGACCACGACGACCGCGGTCACCCCCTCGAGGGTGATGAGCTCCTCGGCGGCCTGCGGGATGGCGTCCGCGTTCGAGAGCGTTCCGACGTCGCTGACGGCGAACGAGCCCTGGATCTGCCGGCCCGCGATGGCGCGGGCTTTCACTTCGAGCGTCTCCGCGCTCACCTGGGGGTTGGCGATACGGTCGAGAGAGTCCTCGTCGACGCCGGCGTAGAGAAACGACGCCGCTTCGAAATCAGCCGCGGCGGCGCCGCTGGTGAGCTTGCGCGTGTCGGCGAGAATGCCGTAGAGCAGTCCCGTACACTCCCGCGAGGGGAGGGTGTATCTGGCGCCGATCTCGCTCTCGTGGACGTCCGGCGGGACGGGTTTACCGCCGATATCCTCGAAATACTCCGCGATGATGCTGGCCGTCGCGCCGTAATCCGTGCGGACGTCCGTGAACTCCTCGCCCGTCCCGTCACCGGGGTGATGGTCGATGACGGCGAGCGGGAGCACCCCGGATGACCCGTCGAACCCGCGCGGGCGGTTATGGTCGACCAGGACGACCGCCTCGGCGGCGAGCTCCGAGACGTGGCCGATGCGCTCCAGCTCCAGGTCGAGCACGGTGCGGAACGCGCGGTTCTCCTGGTGACGGATCTGACCGGCGAACTGGAGTGTCGGCTCACAGCCGACCTGTTCGGCCAGCCGTGCGACGCCGATGGCCGCTGCCATCGAGTCCGGATCGGGGTTCGAGTGCATCAGGACTGCCACCTGGTCCCGGTCGGCGAGAGCTTCTTTGAACCGGACGCCGACTGGTCGGCGGTAGCGGAGCAGCGCCAGGAGCGCGAGGGCCACGAGAACCACCGCAATCGCTGCATAGAGGGCTAATTCTGGGTTAGCGCGGACGAACTGCTCGGCATCGCTGACCATGTCCGCGTAGCCGGTGGTCCGCATACACCCACCTGTCCGGCTGATAGGGGAAGTAGTTTCGCCATTCCGAAACCGCCGTCGCGAACGGCCGCCGACGCGGTTCCGGACCAACCCCCAGCCGGACGCCATGACCAGTACATCCCCTGATACCGCCAAACTGCCTTTGTCGCTGCCGTCCCAAACAGAACCGTATGAACTTCGAGGAGGCTCGCGAGGAGATGGTCGAGGGGCTCCAGCGCCGGGGGCTCGTCGAGCGGGAATCGACCGCCGAGGCGCTGCGGTCGGTCCCACGTCACGAGTTCGTCCCCGAGGAACGACGCGAGCGGGCCTATCACGACAGACCGCTCCCCATCGGCGAGGGACAGACCATCTCGGCGCCGCACATCGTCGGCACGATGGTGGACAAACTGGAGCTTTCGGCCGGGGAGGAGGTGCTCGAGATTGGCACCGGCTGCGGCTATCACGCCGCGGTCACCGCCGAAGTCGTCGGTCCAGGGAACGTCTACTCCGTCGAGTATCACGAGAAGCTGGCCGAACAGGCCAGAGAGAGGTTCGACCGACAGGGCTACGAGATCGCCGTCCGGACCGGCGACGGCCACGAAGGCTGGCCCGAACACGCACCCTACGATGCCGCCTACCTCACCTGTGCGGCCAGGACGATGCCCGACGCGCTCATCGACCAGGTCCGGACCGGCGGCTACGTTCTCGGTCCCATCGGCAGCGTCCGGCAGCAGCTCGTCCGGCTCACCGTCAGGGAGGAGCGGACCGAACGCGAGACGTTCGGCGGCGTCCGGTTCGTCCCGATGCAGGGGTAGCTGCGCGGAGCCACATCGCTTTTGCCCGAATGGTCCGACGGTCCGAGTCATGCCGACCGCTGGAGACTCGGGACTCGATGTGCCGGCGCTTACCCTTCTCTGGGCTGCACGAGAGACGGGGCTGCTCGATGCACTGCTCACGGAGACGGGGAGCGCGGGCGAGGCCGCCGACATCGCGGGTGTCACAGACCGCGCCGCCCGCGTCACCGTCGATGCGCTGGTCGACCTCGGGTTCTTCTACCGAACCGACGGCGCCGTCGAGCCCACCAACCGCGCGCTCGGGCTGCTCGCGACGCGGGATATCCGCTCTATCGGCCGCGTTCCGGCCGAACTCGACCAGTTCGCCGCACTCGCGTCGCTCCCGGCGGCGATGCGGGCCGACGAGCAGGCGGCTCGAGACCAGAGCGCCGACGAGCAGCCTGGCCGGCCCCAGCGAGATAGGCAACAGCGAATCCGGCACCGACTCGGTGCCGACTACGCTGTCGATGCTCCCACCGTCCAGGCGACAGTCGACGGGATTCTCGCTGCCAACCCGGGTGCTGACCAGGTGCTCGCACTCGCTGACGGCCCGGGGCGTCACGCCTGTGAACTGGCGGAGCGTGGGCCGGCAGTGACACTGCTGGATGGACATGAGGTTATCGACGCCGTCGACCCGCTGCTCGCCGGGAGCGGTGTGGAACCGGTGGCCCGGAGCCTCATGGAGATCGACCCGGCGTCGTTCGACCTCGTCTTCCTCGTCGACGGGATGTGGCCGAGCGCGCCAGCGGAGAACCGGTTCACGCTCCGGGCGGTCGAACGCGCGCTTGCCCCAGGCGGTGCATTTGTAGCCGCCGAACCGCTCCGGGGGCGTTCCGATGCGATGCCAGCTGTTGCGGCGAAGGCGCTGGCGACTGGGTTGGGCGAACCCTACACCGAGGCGACCATCGCGGGCTGGTGTGCCGCGGCAGGGCTCGGTGAAGTCGAGGCCAGTGACGTGCCGGGCACGCCGTACCAGGCCATTGTTGCTGAGCGCCACAGCGAGGACTGAGGGACGACCCCCAATGCACCGCGGGGTTCAAATGCTCGGACCGACGAAGGGAGAATATGGACCCCGAGGTGCTCCGGGACGACATGGTCGACGGGTTGGAACATACCCTCGGTCGGCCGCTCCCGGAGCCAATCGGCGTCGCAATGCGGGAGGTTCCCCGGCGGGTGTTCGTCGACAGACCCTACGACAACCGTCCGTCGCGCGTCGATGGAACTATCGCCCTCGCCCCCGGCACCGTCGCACGACTCGTCACCGCGCTGGACCCGCGGCCGGATTCTGCCGAAGAGGCCCTCGTCGTCGGCGCCGGCGTCGGCTACACCGCCGCAGTTCTCGCGGACATCCTTGGCGGCCACCGCGTCCACGCTGTCGATATCTCGCGAAAGATGGTGTACACCGCGCGGTCGAACCTCGACGAAGCCGGCTACGGCAAGGTGCTCGTCGACTGCCGCGAGGGCTCGAACGGGCTCCCCGAGTACGCTCCGTTCGATCGGATTCTCGTCGAAGCGGGCGTCGTCGAACCGCCGACGTCGCTGCTGGAGCAGCTCGGAGAGGGCGGTCGGCTCGTGTTCCCCCGCGGCAACACCGATCAGACGCTCGTCGCCGTCACGCCAGACGAGGACGCCTCCCACGGGTACCGCGTCGTCGACGAGCGCGGTCCCGTCAGGTTCGCCCCGCTACTGGTTGAGGGCGAACAGCCCGGTGTCACCCGAAACCGGACTGTTCGCGAGGACCGCGAGCACGCCGAGCGCAGCCGGGCGAGATCGCCTGGGTGGGAGCACGAGTGGCTCGACTGGGACGAGCGGCTCTCCGGCCGCGACCGCGGAGCGAACGAACCGGAGCGCTACTCCGACCGATCTGACCGCTCGGACGAGGACCGACGGCGGTAGGGCGAGGCGTCGACGACCTGGCGAACGGAGACCCCGCGGAGTACCGGGCCGAGGAGGTGGTAGTTCGCGAACGGCGAGCGCTGAATCGGTGCCCACTGCTTGCTCTCGGCAGTTCTGGCCCCATCCCCGCCTGTTGGCGTACTGTCGACGGTATCCGTCCGACTCATTCACCAACCACCAGCACGTAGCTGTTCTCGCGCCTGTCGGCGTACTCCGTGCCTGCGGGCGGTTTCACGTCGATGACTAGTGTTCCCTCGGCCTGGTTTTCGCCAAGGTCGGGGTGAACTGTCACTGTCGCGTTGCCGTCGGCGCCGGACTCCGCTGTCACGACGCCGTCGAGACTCGCGGTCCCGCTTTTGACCACGACCGTCGCGCCGGAGACCGTGTCGCCGTCGGCGTCGATGACAGTCAGCGTTAGCTCCTGTGGCTCAGTTTCGACGACGTCGGGTACCGGGCGAACGTCGAGTTCCGTGACGGCGAGAGTGCCGATTCCTTGAACCATGTTCAGCATCACGCTCAGGCAGGCAGCCCCGACGACCAGCGAGACGACCAGGCGGACCGGAAGCCCCTCGATAGCCCGTTCGTCGCGGCTGAGAGCGACCAGGCGGACACTCAATCGCTGCCGTAGTGTGTTCGGTTCGAGCATGGGTCGGGTTGGTCCCGTTCTCCTACTTCAACTCCGGCCCGAGAGTTCAAACCGGATCAGGCGACCACCCTCCCTATGCACGTCATCGGTCGCGGTGCCATCGCTGACGAGGTTGCAGAGTGGACGTGGGACTCTCGACCGACGGGGACCGGCCATCTCGGGCATTATCTCGCCCGCGACGGCAGCCCGGGCGCGACAGTCGGTATCGACACGAACCACCCGCATGCGGCGCTGGTTGTCGGCAAGCGCGGCGCCGGGAAATCCCATACGCTCGGGGTGCTCGCGGAGGCCACCGCGCGGACGCAGGGGGTCGCGCCGGTCGTCGTCGACCCAATGGGCGCCTTCGAGGGCCTCGCAGAACAGGAGCCCGCCGATGGGGAGGCGGTTCCCGCTCGGGTCGTCGACGATCCGACGGTGCAGGCCGACGCTGTTCCGCCGGCTGCCTGGCCATCCCTGGTCGGGCTGGACCCGAGCGAGGGGCCGGGTGCGCTGGTCTGGGAAGCTGCGGCCGCAACAGCGACGCTCGACGCGATGCTCGACGCGCTCGACCGGGCCGATACGGAAAGAGACATTCGACGCCCAGCACGCAACCACCTCCGGCGGGCCCTGGAGTGGGGCGTGTTCGACCCGGCGGGACTGACGGTCGAAGGCCTGCTCGGCCCGGAGGCGACGGTGCTCTCGCTCGCTGGCGTCCCCGACGCACCGACGAGTGCTGTCGTCGCCGCAGTGGCCCGACTGCTATACGAGGCCAGAACGCAGCCGAACCCGCCCGTTCGACTCCCGTGGCTGGTTGTCGACGAGGCTCACGTCGCGGTCGACGGCGTCGCGGAACAGGCATTGCGGACGCTTCTGACGCGGGGCCGGGCACCGGGGGTCTCGCTGGTGCTCGCGACCCAGCGTCCCACGGCGCTCCCGGCCGTCGCCGCCTCCCAGGCCGATCTACTCGTCGCCCACCGACTCACGAGCGAGGCAGATATCGCGGCGCTCTCGGCGGCGAGTCCGACGTATCTGGACGGCCGGCTCCGCGACCGGCTGCCGACCGGTCGCGGGGAGGCGCTGGTCGTCGATGACGCGACAGAGTCGGTACACACGCTCAGAATTCGGGGGCGGGACACGCCGAGTGGCGGTGCGACGCCCCTCGCGAGCGAAATAGCGGAGCCGGCCATGCGAGAACAGTCAGATTGAACGGCGTGTGCGAAGCTACTCGTCTGCGACGACGCCGGGGGCCGCAACGTCCTCGCTCTCGTCGTCGTGGCGCTCGCGGGCCAGCGTCCGGCGAATGGTTCCGGCGAGAGATTCCACCCCGTCGACCCCTGAGAGTTCGGGGAGCGCTGCCTCGAAGGCTATGACGGTGCCGGCCAGGAAGGTTCCCTCGCTGGCGGGGCGACTCCCCTGGCCGCCAGCCTCGGGGTCATCGATCGCGCCGGAGCTGTGCTCCGACGGGTCCGAGGGGTCGCCTGCAGCGACGAGCATGCCGTGCTCCTCGCCGATGGCTGCGAGGGTCCGTCGGGCGACGTCGTCGAGCTTACCGGCCCGGAAGCTGAGCGTCATTGCGGCCGCGGGGTCACCGTCGTTCTGCCCCCGGAGGTGGACGTTTCGTGCCACCTCTCGCGGGGCGACGCCGGTGAGTTCGGCCGCTTCCCCGGAGTCGGCCCCGGTGCGCTCATCACCCAGGAAGTCGGCGACTGCGGCCACGTCTTTGGTCTCGGGCACGTCGTGGGTGCGGACGATGTCGGCGCCACGCTCGACCTCCATCGTCGCCGCAGCGAGGCTGACCGCCAACTGGTCCTCCGTTTCCGGCCGGTCCGCGATATCGCCGAGGAAGTCCTCGCGGTTGGTCGCGGTGAGGATGGGCCGACCGAACGCGCGGAACTCCCGGAGTCGGCGGAACATCTCCCAGTTGTCGCCGTAGGTCTTCTCGTCGTACCAGCCGCCGAAGGCGGGGTCGATGATGGTTTTCTCGGTGAAGCCGCCGCGTTCCAGCGCGGCGAAGCAGTCGTCGATGCTCCGCAGGTGGCCGGGCGACTTGATGTCCGGCGGCGACGCCATCTTGACGACGGCGGCGTCGTGGGCTTCACAGACCTCGGGCATCTCCGGGTCGGCGAAGCCGCAGACGTCGTTCACCATGTCGAACCCGTTCCCGAGCGCCTCGTCGGCCACCTCGGCGTAGCGAGTCTCGATGGACCAGACGGCCCCACACTCCGCTTCCTCGACGACTTCCAGCGCGCGTTGGAGGCGCTCCTTCTCGGTCTCCATCGCCTTCCACGGGTTCTTCGGGTTCGAGGACTGGAGCCCGACGTCGATGATGTCGGCGCCCTCGGCAACCATCTCCTCGGCGTGCGCGACGGCCTGCTCCACATCGCCCCAGGTGCTCGGGGTGTAGTTCGACTCCACGCTCATGTTCAGCACGCCCATTATTCGCGGCGGGTGGCCGTCTCCTACGGGGAGGCCGGCGACGTCGATGGGGTTCATGGTACCTGGTTCGACGGAGACGGGGTAAAGCGTGCTGAAACCGGCCCTTGCTGCGCGCTCACGGGCTCATGCTGGGACGGACGTGGAAGAGCCGATGGCTTCAAATCCGACGCGCTACGAACGCTGACAGTGACCGTCGCCGACGCGCTGGCCGACCGCAAACTGGTCGTTGTCTCGAATCGCGAGCCGTACGTCCACGACTACGAGGACGACGAACCGATAGTCAGTCGCCCTGTCGGCGGACTCGTCGCCGCGCTCGACAGCGTCGTCGCCGACGTCGGGGGGACGTGGGTCGCCTGGGGCAGCGGCGACGCTGATTTCGACCCCCGGGTGGCGCCGGAGGGCCGCGTGCAACTGCCGCCCGAGTCGGCCCAGGTGAGCGATGAGGCGGCGCCGGGCTACACGCTCTCGCGAATCGATCTCCCACGGCGGTTGGTCGAGAACTATTACTACGGCTACAGCAACCAGGTGCTCTGGCCGCTCTGTCACCTGGAGGCCCACCACGTCCGGGTCGACCCGGCGTTCATGCCAGCCTACCGCGAGGCGAACCGGCTGTTCGCCGACCGTGTCGTCGAGGCCGGCCCCGATATCGTCTGGTTTCAGGACTACCACCTCGCGCTGGCGCCCGGTCATGTTCGCGACGCTCGGCCGGACGCGCGTCTGGTCCAGTTCTGGCATATTCCGTGGCCGACCCCGGAGTTCTTCGAAATCTGTCCGCACGCCGCCGAACTCCTCCACGGGCTGCTCGCGAACGACGCCGTCGGCTTTCACCTCGACCGATACGCCGGGAACTTTCTCGACTGCGTCGACGCGTTCGTCCCCGAGGCCGAACCGAACCGAGAGGACGGGACCGTCAGCTACGACGGCCGCACCGCCGCCGTCTTCACCTCGCCCATCGGCGTCGATACGGTCCGCATCGCCGACGCCGCCAGCACGGACGCCGCGGCTCACTACTGGGACCGGGTCACCAACCGGTACGATATCGAGGCCGACCAGGCGGTCGTTCTGGGGGTCGACCGGCTCGACTACACGAAGGGCATTCTGGAGCGTCTCGACGCAATCGACCACCTGCTGGAAACCACCCCGGAGCTCGCCGAGGAGTTCACGTTTCTGCAGAAAGGGACCCGGACCCGGGAGCATATCCCAGCATACCGGCGCTACTACGACGACGTCCGGGCTCGTATCGCGGAGCTCGACCACGTCCACGGCACGTCGGGGTGGACGCCGGCGATCTATATCGAGGAGGACGCCGACAACCGGGAGCTTGCTGGACTGTATCGCAACGCTGACGTTGCGGTGGTCAGCTCCCGGCGCGACGGCATGAACCTCGTTGCGAAGGAGTTCGTAGCGGCATCCGCGGGTGCGGTGCCGGGGAATGGCGCCGTCGAGGACGCGGACACAGTTGGCAGCGTGACGACCGATGGTATCACCAGCAACGGCGGCTCTCGCGCGGGTGTCCCCGGCGCGCTGGTGGTCAGCCAGTTCGTCGGCGCCGCAGAATCGCTCTGTCCCGCCGCGCTCTCGGTCAATCCCTACGATGTGGCCGGGTTCGCCGACACACTTCGGGAGGCGCTGGTGATGACCGATGCCGAGCGTCGTGAGCGGATGGCGACCATGTCGACGGAAGTCAGGGAGAAAGATATCGACGCGTGGCTCGACACGCAGTTGGACGCGTTGATTGGGGAATAGGCTGGCAGGAAGGCCGTCGCTGGTTGAGTTGGTTCAGCAGGATTTGTCGGAGCGGGAGTTGAACCTCCTTCGTTCCGCTCACGCTGTGCGCTCCACTCTCTGGTTCAAATCCCGTCGTCAGCGGCTCGGTGAACTCGGGGTCGCTCGACACAAGCGTCTCGCTCACCGTTCGAGTTCGGCAGAAACGCCCGGAGCGGGATTTGAACCCGCGTCACAACCGTGACAGGGTTGTATGATGGGCCACTACACCATCCGGGCTTGCTACCCTGCGTTGCAACCAATCGTACTGCTGTCCTGTAAATAAGGCTTATCATCTCTCCACGGGGTGCCACGAGTCGACGTGGCGCGCGTTTCGAGATTCTTGCAAAGCCCGCGCACACGCACGCGATTTGCCAAGGGTTATATGTAGCGGATAAAAATATACCCGTAGTATCTCGTGACCGATTCTCTGAACGCCCAACACCTATGGTAGACGTAAGCCAACACGAACTGGTTCCGGAGCATACCCTGCTCGACGAGCCCGCCGTCGAGGAGGTACTCGAGGAGTACCAAGTGAAACGAACCAACTTACCCAAGATCAAACGACGCGACCCCGCACTGCCCGACGACGCCGAGCCTGGCGACGTTGTCCGTATCGAACGTGACTCACGGACGACGGACACGGCCGTCATCTACAGGCTGGTGGTCCAATAATGGACCGAGAGGACCGCCGCTCGGTTTCGCGGGAGTATTTCTCCCAGGAACGACTCGCTGAACACCACTTCCGCTCGTTCAACAACTTCCTCGACAGGGGGATGCAGGACGTCGTTGACGAGAAGGAGAGCATCGGTACGGACATCGGCGACAAGGAAGGACAGGAGCCCGTCTGGGTCGAACTCGGCGACGTCCGCATCCTGACGCCGCGGGTGCGCGAGGCCGACGGCTCGGAGGAGCTGCTCTACCCGCAGGAGGCGCGCCTCCGCAACATCACCTACGCCGCGCCGGTGTTCATGGAGATGTCCATCGTCCGCGGCGGCGAGGAGGAGCCGGAGACGGTCGTCGACCAGACCGAGACGAAGGTCGGGCGCATGCCCATCATGGTCGGCTCGAACAAGTGTAACATCAACGGCTTCTCCGACGAGGAGCTCATCGACATCGGGGAGGACCCGGTCGACCCCGGTGGCTACTTCATCGTCAACGGCTCCGAGCGCGTGCTGATGACCAGTGAGGACCTGGCCCCGAACAAGATCCTCGCCGAGCACGACACGAAGTACGGCGACGACATTCAGGTCGCCAAGACGTTCTCCCAGCGCCGTGGCTACCGCGCGCTGGTACTCTGTGAGCGGAACCGGGAGGGGCTGCTCGAGGTCAGCTTCCCCTCCGTTTCCGGCTCTGTCCCCTTCGTCACGCTCGTCCGGGCGCTCGGCCTGGAGAGCGACGAGGAGATCGTCCACCGCGTCTCGGAGGACCCCGAGATCGTGAAGTTCATGCTGGAGAACCTGGAGGAGGCCGACGTCCAGACCGAGGAAGGAGCGATCGAGACCCTCGGGAAGCGCGTCGCCTCCGGACAGGGGAAGAACTACCAGCTGAAGCGCGCGAACTACGTCATCGACCGCTACCTGCTCCCGCACCTCCACGAAGAGGGCGTCGAGGAGGAGGACGTCCGGATCAACAAGTCGTACTACCTCTGTCGGATGGCCGAGGCGTGTTTCGAGCTGGCGCTCGACCGCCGGGACTCCGACGACAAGGACCACTACGCCAACAAGCGCCTCAAGGTCTCGGGCGACCTGATGAAGGACCTGTTCCGGACGGCGCTGAACAAGCTCTCGCGTGACGTGAAGTATCAGCTGGAGCGCGCCAACATGCGGAACCGTCAGCTGACGGTCAACACTGTCGTTCGGTCCGACGTGCTGACCGAGCGGCTCGAACACCCCATCGCCACCGGGAACTGGGTTGGCGGCCGCTCGGGCGTCTCCCAGCTGGTCGACCGGACGGACTACATGGGCGTGCTCTCTCACCTGCGGCGGCTTCGCTCGCCGCTCTCTCGGTCCCAGCCACACTTCGAGGCGCGGGACCTGCACGCGACTCAGTGGGGTCGCATCTGTCCCTCCGAAACGCCGGAGGGGCCCAACTGTGGGCTGGTGAAGAACTTCGCCCAGGCGATGGAGCTCTCCCAGCACGTCGAGGACGAGCGCGAACTCAAACGCGAGCTCGACTCGATGGGCGTGGAGGGCATCCCCGGTATCGAAGGCGTCGAACGAACCACCCCCGCGGACGATTAGCATGGCAGGACAACAACAGCGACCTGCGAAGGTCTACGTGAACGGGAGCCTCGTGGGCACCCATCCGGACCCCCACGAGCTGGCAGAACAGATTCGCACATCCCGCCGCAGCGGCGAGGTCAGCGAGATGGTCAACGTCGCGGTCAAGGACCGCACCCGCGAGGTCATCGTCAACGCCGACGCCGGCCGGGCCCGTCGCCCGCTCATCGTCGTCGAGGACGGCGAACCACGGCTCATTGACGAGCACATCGAGGCCGTCGAGAACGACAACGTCGAGTTCGAGGACCTCGTCGAGCGCGGGGTCATCGAGTTCATCGACGCCGAGGAGGAGGAGGACATCCTCGTCGCCATCGACGAGGAGGACGTGACCGAGGACCACACGCACCTCGAGATCGACCCGCAGCTCATCTTCGGTATCGGCGCCGGGATGATTCCGTACCCCGAGCACAACGCCTCGCCCAGGATTACGATGGGCGCAGGGATGATGAAGCAGTCGCTCGGGCTGCCGTCGGCGAACTACCGCATCCGGCCTGACACCCGTCAGCACCTGATGCACTACCCACAGCTGTCGATGGTCAAGACCCAGACCACGGAGCAGATCGGGTTCGACGAACGGCCGGCGGCCCAGAACTTCACCGTCGCCGTGATGTCCTACGAGGGGTTCAACATCGAGGACGCGCTGGTGATGAACCAGGGCTCGGTCGAGCGCGGGCTCGCCCGGTCGCACTTTTTCCGCACCTACGAGGGTGAGGAGCGTCGCTACCCCGGTGGACAGGAGGACCGTTTCGAGGTCCCCTCCCAGGACGTCCGTGGTGCCCGCGGTGAGGACGCTTACACCCACCTCGACGAGGACGGCCTGGTCAACCCCGAGACGCGCGTCGACGAGAACTCGGTGCTGCTCGGCAAGACCTCGCCGCCGCGGTTCCTCGAGGAGCAAGACGAGATGGGCGGGCTCTCCCCGCAGAAGCGCCGGGAGACCTCCGTCACGATGCGTTCCGGCGAGGACGGCGTCGTCGACACCGTGACGCTGATGGAGGGCGAGGACGGCTCGAAGCTCTCGAAGGT
>NZ_JAZKRY010000086.1:0-11887 GCF_036626355.1 Halolamina sp.
GCTGGCGGTTCACCCACGCGAAGTTGATGGCCGCACACATCGCGCCGTAGTACTCTTCGGCCAGCTGGGAGCCCGCAGGCGCCGCCGCGAGGTCCTTGTCCGGGAGGTTCGCGAGCATGTCACCGTGCTCCTGTTCGATTCGGCGGACGTAGTCCGAGCAGACCTGGTGGCCCAGGCCGCGGCTCCCGCAGTGGATGAGGACGACGACCTGGTCCTCAGCCAGCCCGAACGATTCGGCAACGTCGTCGTCGAACACGTCGGTGACGCGCTGGACTTCGAGGAAATGGTTCCCCGAGCCGAGGCTCCCGAGCTGGTTCATCCCGCGGTCTTTGGCCTTCTTCGAGACGAACTCCGGACGGGCGTCGGTTCGGCGCCCCTCGTCCTCGCAGTGAGCGAGGTCGGCTTCGGTGGCGTAGCCCTGCTCGAGCGTCCACTCCATCCCCCGTTCCAGTACGCCCTCGACGGCGTCCCGGCTGCCGTCGACGACGCCGCCGCCGCCGAGACCCGAGGGAACGGTGTCGAATAGCTGGGTGACGAGCGCCTTCTCGCGGCCGCGCACGTCGTCGTACTCGAGGTTCGTTCGCACCATTCGGACGCCACAATTAATGTCGAAGCCCACCGCTCCGGGCGAGATACAGCCGTTCTCGGCGTCGATGGCGCCGACGCCGCCGACCGGGAAGCCGTAGCCCTGGTGGCCGTCCGGCATACAGAGCGCGTGTTTGGTCATCCCCGGGAGGTGGGCGGCGTTGCGCAGTTGCTGGAGCGTGTCGTCATCGCCGATCTGTTCGAGTAGCGCCTCGCTCGCGAGCACGCGGGCGGGGACCTCCATCCCGCCCTCCTGTGGGATCTCCCAGACGTACTCGCGAACGCGTTCGAGCGTGACGTCGCCGAACTGCTTCTTCATGGGCAGGAGTTAGACTCGACAGGGGAAATAGGGTTCCGTCCGTGGGCGCCATGGGCCCGGTTCGGGAGAGGACTCGCTGGCGCTGGAACGCCGATGCGTCGGCACCGACCGCTTCTCAGTCGCCGAGTGCCGTTCCGGCTACTTCGGATCGCTCACCGAACCGGCTCTCCGTCCCGAACCGCTCGGCCAGTCGTCGATCGAGCGAGTAGGCGCCGCCGCCGGTGATGACCAGCACGGAGACCAGCCCGAACAGCGAGACGTGAGCCATCACGGGGTCGTCCGGCAGGCCCAACAGCGTCGTGACGAACATGAAGATGGAGATGCCACAGCAGGCCCGGGTGAACAGGCCGAGTGCGAGCGCGACGCCGATGGCTGTCTCAGTCAGCGCGGCGCCGACGACCCAGAGCTCGGGCGAGACCGGGACGATGCTCGTGAGGTCGTACTTCGCGACGACCGCCAGCGCCTGCCCGGGGGTGAACAGCTTCTGGACCACGCCGAGATAGAGGAACGAGGCGCCGAGGCCCACGCGAACGACCATCGGAACCAGATGCGTCGCGTCGGCCAACCGGTCGCCGATAGGGTGAAGCGTCTCCCGGATCGGGTCGATCTCCCGGTAGAACGTCCCATCGGCGTCGGCCAGTCGCGAGAACACGTGGTCTGCACTCGGGCGCCCGCCGCCCAGGAGGAGAATCGCCGTCAGCCCGGCGGGGAACTCCAGGGCGAGCAGGAGCGCGGGGTCGAGCAGCAGCCCGAACACGTACCCCGCCAGCCCCGCAAGCGCGGCAACCCGGGTCGCGAGCCCGAAGACGATGAGGAAGCCGATACCGATGCCGAACAGCCGCACCGCCGCCAGCGGCAGGCCGAGATACTCCGCGGTAGCGACCGGCGAGTAGAGATAGCCGGTGAACCCCGCGCCCACGAGCGGGAGCCCGACAGCGAGTCGGGCCAGCCACGGGAGCAGGTCGTCGTAGCTCCGGAGGGTCGCGCGCAACACCGCGAAATCTGCCCGAAACGGGCGAATACGGAGATAGAACACGGCGGCAGTCAACGCCGAGAGCCCACCCCCGCCGAGCAGCGCGATCGCGAGCGGGTCGGTCACGACCGCCGCAAGCAGTTCCAGTATCTTCTCGCCCCCGCTGCCCGGTGAGACGTACCGAACGTGGGCGAGCGCCCGGCCGGGAACCATGGCCAGCAGGAGGACGGCTCCGACGAGGGCAGAAACGCGGTTACGTACCATACGTCTCCGTCGTGGCGGCCCCACAATAAACGTCGCCGACCGGAGGCGAAACAGCGTAACTACACTGGTGGATCCCCTCGAGTACAGGTGGCTCTTTCTCCCCCGGAGCCTTTGGTGGCGCTATGGTTTCCAACACCCACCTCTACGGAGCCGCGATCGCCTTCGTCTCGGGGCTGTACTCGCTCTGGAGCGCGTCAACCGCGTCGCGGATGGTGACGAGTGGCTGGCTCATGGCCGTACTCGGGGTCGTCGTCATCGTCCACGGCGCGGTTCTGCTCACTGATGCCGATCGGCTCGGCGCCGCGAGCGGCCCGCTGATGGTCGTGTACGCACTGGTGATGCTGCTCAATCAAGCACTGCTCGGAACAGGACTGATGGCCGACGGTAGCGGCATGGGGATGGGCAGCGGGATGGGCGGTAGCAGCATGACCGCTGGGATGGGCTGGGACGCGGGGATGGTTGCCATCGCCGTCCTGATGCTTGTCAGCGGCCTCATCATGCACCGCGACGGGGGGATGGAAAGCGGTTCGAGCGGAATGTGACCGCTGTTGGGCTGCTCCCGGGAGAGCCTCAGTCTCCGCCCACCTCGACCCCGTTCCGTGCCTCGTGCAGTTGAGCGCAGATCCCGGCCTGGCCGCTCATGTTCGACTTCGCGAGTCGGGTCTCGCGATGCACCTCCTCGAACGCCGCGGGAGAGATCGGTTCACCATCCAGGTCCCGGAAGAGCTGGTCCTCACCACCCGTCACGATGCCGAGGTCTCGCGCCTTCTCCAGGTACCCGGCGATCGGGTCTGCCGGCACGGTCACGCCGACGGTCTGGTCGCGAAGGTAGATGACGACCCGCTCGTCGACGCGCTCCACGTCGCCGCTCGTGAGCGCGGTGATCTGTGCGGGCTCGAGACCCGCATCGAGCAGGGTTTCGACCGCGCGGTACTGTCGAGCCAGCCGGGCCTTCCGGTCCAGTTTCTGTCTGACTTCCGCGATGCCGTCCTCGGCGTCCTCGAAAACGTGCTCGAACGCCAGCTCTTCGTTGACCCCGCGGTTGATCTCCTCGTCGTGCATGTGGTCCAGGAGGTCGACGCGCACGTCCCTCACGCCCGCGAGCGCGCCGACCTCGTCGCGTATTCCCGTCGCCATCATCCACGCGAACGCCGGCGAGCACCACGCCGTCGGGAGGACGAACGCGACGTCGACGCGAACGCCGTCGACGGGCGCGTCCTCGCTACCCGCCCTCTCGATACGGATCTCGTCGACGTACTCCAGATCGACGATCGAGCGGTCAAGTTCCGGATCGTGGACGGTGTCGAGGCGCTCCCTGACCGCGGCCCGGTCGACCACGTTCCTCGTACTGCTGCCCATGGGTCAGTCCGCGCCGACCCCGGCGTACTGGTCGCCGAGGTCGAACTGTTCGGAGATCTCGTCGTTCCGGAACTGTGCTTTCTTCTCCTCGATATCGATGTCGTAGAGCTCGGCGGCGTTCTTGCCCATGAACTTCTTTTTGACCTCGGTCGAGAGCTCGACGCCGTACTCGTCGCGTTGTTCCTGGGTCATCTCGGCCTCCATCACGGTCGGCACGAGCCATTCGGGCTCCCAGATCGCGTAGTCCGAGCCGAACAGCAGGTTGTCCTCGCCGACCCAGAACAACATCTCGCCCATCATCTCGCCGAACTTCCGTGGGCGGTTCTGGGCGAACGGTGCGATGACCGAGAGGCCGGCGTAGACGTTTGTCTCCTGTGTCGCGATGTGACAGAAGTCGTCGATCCGTGGGAAGCCGGCGTGCTCGACGACGAAGTTGAGCTCGGGGAACGAGGTGGCCGCGTCGTCCACGTCGGCGACGTCGAACGCGTCGCGGTTCAGCGGCCGGATCGTCGGCCCCTTGTGCGGGTGGATGTTCGTGATGCCAAGCTCCGCACATTTCTCGAGATATTCGAACGCCTCCGGGGAGTCGAGGCGCCATCCCTTTGAGTCGCCGCGCCACTCCGCCGTGTAGAGTTTGACCCCCTGGAGATCGTATTTGGCGTCCAACTCCTCCAGATACTCGAGGCCCTCCTCGCCGTCGCGGGGGTCGAAACTGCCGTTGAGGACGAACCGCTCAGGGTACGCCTCGGCGAGTTCGGCGTTCTGCTCGGTCGTGTTGAACCCCTCCTCGTAGAAGTCGGTGAGATACGTCGGCTGGAAGATACCCATATCGACGTGGCCCCGGCCGAAGAGGTCCTCTGCCATTCGGTCCGGGCTATACGCCCGGTACGCGTCCATCTCCCACTGCTTCTCCTCGGGCGTGAACCCGGTGTGATAGTCGTGGAAACACTGGATGAACTGCTCACCACCCTCGTGGATGATGTTCTCCTCGCTCGCGTCCCACAGATGGACGTGCGAATCGATCACGAACACGTCTTCGCCGTCGTAGCTGTACATACACTGTGCTACTGGTTGACAGACATCCTGACAATTGTGCCAATGAGTATAGGTACGGGCTGAAGCGCCCGGACAGGCCTATCTGAGGAACTCGACGAGATTGTCGCGGAACGCCTCGCGGCGGTCCTCGGGCACCCAGTGATTGGCTTCGAGGCCGACTAGTTCACAGGAGTCGATCTCGGCTTCGAGACGCTCGGCCCACCGAATCGGCTGGAACTCGTCCTCGGTCCCCCACAGCAGGAGCGTGTCGGCGGTCACGTCACTGGGGTCGACCTCCGTTGTGTGACTCGTATTGGTCGCGCTCGCGTTACGGACGACCGAGGTGACAGCCTCCTCGGAGGCCCACGGCGTCTTCATCGCGTCGAGGAACGTCTCGTCGTGGTTCTCGCCCATGAGCGTCTGTCGGAACAGGCCATCGAGCATCCCCTGTAACTCCTCGACGCTCGTCTCCCGCGCTGTCTCCGGCAGACCGAGGTCCGTGATCGTCTGAATCGGCCACGAGTCATAGGCGACGGAGTTCGATAGCACCAGTTTGTCGATGGCGTTTGGCGTCCGCGCGGCGTAGCGCAGGCCGACGCCACCACCGAGGTCGTGGCCGACGAAATCGATAGTTCCCAGGTCCAGGGCGTCGACGAGATCACGGACCGCGTGTTCCTGTGCACGGATAGAGCGGTCGAACCCGTCGTATATCGAGGAGTTGCCGTAGCCGACCATATCGGGCGCGATGACCCGGCGATGCTCCGCGACGGCGTCGAGTTGGGCGTGGAACAGGTAGGAGTTGGTCGGGATGCCGTGGACGAAGAGTACCGGATCGCCGCTCCCCTCGTCCCGGTAGGCCATCTCGAGTTCGTGGTCGTCGACCGAAACAGTCGTGCGCTCCTGTGCAGCCGTCCAGTCCTCGTAGGTCGTCATGAATCGCCCACCAGCCGTATCTGTCCGTCTGTGGCCAAACGCCTACTGCCTATGAGTATTGGCGCGGAGGAACCGGGCCGAGGAGCCCCCTCAGCGCTGTTCGGGACCGTCGAACAGACACTCCGAGATGGCCTTCTCAGCCAACCGGATGTGCTGGCTGAACGTGGGCTGGGTGATGCCGAGCATCGCCGAGCACTCCTCGGCAGTGCTCTCGCGCGGCCACTCGAAGTAGCCGCTCAGATACGCCGTTCGGAACACTTCGAGCTGTCTGTCGGTAAGCCGCCCGGCGAGCGCCTCTTTGAGCCCCAGTTCCGTCTGGATGGGGACCGAGTACGCGTCATGCCGGCTCGCGAGGAACTCGGTTCCGTCGTGGCGCGACTGGAACGTCTCGATGACCGACCGCACGTCCGCATGCGCCGGGACGCTGGCGACGACGCGGCCGGTCCCGTCTGCGGCCGTCACGGACTGTGTTACCGCCCCCGCATCGGCCAGAGTCGTCGTCACACAGGGCCCGGAGACGACGAACTGGACGAGGCCGTAGTCGGTTGATTGCCTGACGAGGCGCGCCTCGTCGATACCAGCGACGTCCTCGGCCATCTCGACTACCTCCCCCGGGTCGGTGCCTTCGACGGCGAAGAACTCCAGGAGCTTTCCGTCCGAGCGGTGGATGAGATGCTCGAGCGAGAGCCGGCAGGACGCCGCCGCCGACGCCCGCACGAAAAAGCAGTCCTGGTCGGTCACCTGGAGCTCCAGTTCGGTTCCACCTCCAGTCGCACCGGTCTCGTTGATCGCCATGCGTATTGATAGCACTAACCGAACATAATCGTTATAGCTACGAGTGGGTAACCCGGACCCGTCCGTCCCGAACGAGCGTTGCCAGTCAGCTCCTCTAGCTGGGAGTAGCACCGGAACAGAACCAATGAGTATTGGCTGAACGCTTTATCGAGCGTAACGGTAGCATCCACCATGCGCGCTGCCAGACTCCACGAGTACACCGACGAGATGCACGACGCGCTCAGCATCGACGACGTGCCACGGCCCGAAGCCGACGGCCCCGACGACGTGGTGGTCGAGATCGAGGGCGCCGGCTGGTGCCAGACCGACAACCACGTCATCGAGGGGATGTGGACCGAGTACGTCCCGCAGGAACTGCCGCTCACGCTGGGCCACGAAAACGCCGGCATCGTCGCCGAGATTGGAGAGAACGTCGAGACGGTCGAGGAGGGACAGCCGGTCATCTGTCACCCCGTCCGGACCTGCGGCGTCTGTCGGCCCTGTCGGCTCGGCGAGGACATGTACTGCGAGAACGTGGCGTTCCCGGGCCTCACCCACGACGGCGGCTTCGCGGAGTACCTGCTCACGAACGAGCGCGCGGTCATCCCGCTTGAGGAGGCGATTGACCCGACAGATATCGCTCCCCACGCCGACGCCGGTATCACGGCCTACCACGCGGTCAAGAAGGCCGTCGCCGACCTCAACCCCGGCGACACGGCGGTGGTCATCGGCGTCGGCGGCCTCGGCCACATCGGCATCCAGTGTCTCGACGCGATGTCGGCGGCCGACATCGTCGCACTCGACATCAAGCCCGAGGCTCGCGAACTGGCTGACGAGCTGGGCGCCCAGGAGACGCTCGACCCGAACACGGAGGACGTGCCGGCCGAGATCGAGGCGTTCACCGACGGCACCGGCGCCCAGCAGATTCTCGACTTCGTCGGCGCCGACGGGACGACGGCACTGGGCCCGGATATCGGCGCGGCGGGTGCCGACCTCCACGTCGTTGGCTACGGCGGTCACGTCCACGAACCCGCCCAGACCCTCGTCGACGGCGAGTTCGGCTATCGCGGCACGCTCGTCGGCCGGTACGCCGAACTGCAAGAGCTCGTCGCGCTCGTCGAACGCGGCGAGGTCGAGCTCCACACCACGCGCTACGACCTCGACGAGATCAACACGGTCGCCGAAAAGCTCGAACACGGGGAGATCGAGGGCCGTGCGGTGATCGAACCGTAGTTCGGTACTGAGCCGTAGACTCCGGGCAGCAAGGAGCGGTCGGCTACGCACAGCCACGGCGAAGTCTCCGTGGCCGTCACCAGAACACTCCGAGTTCTGGTTGGCGGACGAGAGCGACGCTCTCCTCAATGCGACACGGGGTCGCGGCAGGTCGCATGCCGTGTCTGATAGTGATTACTGCGAGTCTGTCCCGCCGTGACCATCCGTGTCGGTGATGGGAGCCCCTGAACCGGCGGCGTTCGACACCGTCGATGCACCGATTCGCCGTAATCACTATGAGCTATGGCCAATCGTCGCGCTGGTCCCCTTCCTCGAAGGGGTCTTCTTCCTCCTCGGCATCACCGGCGAGTTCCCAGCCGGCAGCCTCGGCGGCGTCTTCGAGCGGGAGGAACTCCCAGTCCGTCGCTTCGGCCCGTTCTTCGTCCTCCTCGGTCGTGCCGACGAACACATGCCGGTCGGTGTCGAACTGGCGTTTCACGTTCTCGAGGCTCTCCTCGACACCGCGTGGGCCGGAGAAGAAATCCTGCCGGATGCGCTCCTTGCGCGTGAAGTTGGTGACGACGTAGGTGGGCTTCTCACTCACCACGCCGACGTAGCTCGTCCACTGTCTGGCGTCGTTGAACACCGCGTTGGGGTCCACGAGCGCCTTCAGCGCATTCAGCTCGAAGGCAAGGGTCATATCCGATGAGCCGCCGGAGTCCATACACGCTTTCGGGGAGGTCACCGCAAAACGACTTCGGTGTCAGCTTCCGAAACGAGACCGGTCAGTTGTCGGCGACCGGTGCGTCCAGATCCTCGACGCTGAAGGATTTCTGCATCAGCGTCTCCTTCTCGTTGCCGACCCTGGTTCCTTTACGCATCAGCTGTTTGTACGCCGACTGGGGCGCCAGGTCGCCGATGAGGACGCCGCCGACGATGCGGCCGTCCTTGAGCGCCAGACGACGCCACTCGGTGTCGGAGTATTTCTGTTCGACTTCGTCGTCGCCCAGCGTCGGGTGACCGAACGAGAGGAACGGGAAGTCGAAGTGGGTGATGGAGTACGAGGAGACCCAGCGGAACTCCTCGGAGCCGTAGTTCACCATGTTCTTCGCGGCGATATCACCCTGCGCTTTCGCCGAGCCCCACGCGCCGTTCTGGGCTCGCTCGCCGAGAATGAGGTCGTTGAACTCCGTCGTGTCGCCAGCGGCGAACACGTCGTCGAGGTTGCTCCGCATGTACTCGTCGACGATGATGCCGTTGTCGAACTCGATGGGGGTGTCCTGAATGATCTCGGTGTTCATGTTCAGGCCGATGGCGACTCCTACGAAGTCAGCTTCGTACTCGTTGCCGTTCGGATCGACCGCCGTCTCGACGCGGCCGTCGTCATCGACCGTGAAGTGGTCGACGCCGGACTCGAAGACCGGCGTGACGCCGCGCTCGCGGAGCGCGTCGTGAATAATCTCCGCGCCGTCCTCGCTCAGGGCGTAGCGCCACCACGCGTTCCCGCGCATCAGGTAGTTGGCCTCGACGTCCTGTGCGCCACAGATGGCCGCGAAGTCGATGCCCAGCAGGCCGGCGCCGACGACGATGCCCGTGTCAGCCTCCTCGACGTCCGCTTTGATGGCGCGAGCGTCCTGGAACGTCCAGAAGTGGTGGATGCCCTCGGCATCGGAGTTGTCGACCGGGAGCTGGGACGGCGTCCCGCCGGTTGCGAGCAGCAGTTTGTCGTACTCGAACTCCTCCCCCCCGTGGCTGGTGACCCGGTTCGCCTCGGTGTCGATGTCGACGACGAGCGTGTTCAGTACGAGGTCGATGTCGCGCTCCTCGTACCACTCGGGCTCGTGAATCGAAATCGGCGCTGCCGGGAGCTTCCCTTTCGCGAACTCCTTGATCAGGATGCGATTGTAGAGAGCCTCCCCCTCGTCGGTGATGACGGTGATGTCGGCGTCGGGCGCCTCCTCGCGGAGTGTCTCCGCTGCAGAGCTTCCCGCAACCCCATCGCCGATTATCACGAACGACTCGCTCATGCACCGCATTTTGCAGCGGGGGTTAATGTGGATTGCCATACGAAAATCCCATCTGAACCTGTTGCTCACGCCAGCCCGCTCGGAGGGTTGAAGGCTCCGGCGACGCGACGACACCCTGATGAAAATTCGCCAGAATATCCGGCATTTCGCGACAAAGCAGGCACAGATGATGGAGTTCCCCGCCGACGAGGTGGCGGAGCATTACGGGCGCTACGCCGACTTCTTCGAGGCCCACGACATCACCATCGGCGACCCGCTCGGGGAGTTCCGGAGCCGAGAGATCCCGGACGCCGAGGCGACCCTGGCGGGACTCGAAGATCCCGAGCATCCCCACGCGGAAGGGGGGTTCGCCGACGACGTGTACGTCGAGACGGAGAACGGTATCGTCGTGGGTGACCGGACCGAGGAGATTCATAGTGATTACGGCGAATCGGTGCATCGACGGTGTCGAACGCCGCCGGTTCAGGGGCTCCCATCACCGACACGGATGGTCACGGCGGGACAGACTCGCAGTAATCACTATCAGGCGCGGTCCGCTGACTGAGCGCCTGAGGGTCGGACGCCGACCTGGCGGACGACCGGAGCAAGCAGGTGACTCGCGCACGCTGTCGGCAGGGGAGCAGGCGCCGGACAGCCGTCACGAACACGGCGGGCCTGAGCCACTCACCCGCGAGGCCCGCCGCGGTACGGGTCAGCTCACGACGGGGTTGGTCGTGCGTTCCTACTTGAAAAGTCGGCCGGCAGTTGCCGGTTGAAGAGTCCGTCTCGCCGCTCAGTCGACCTTTTGTTCGATTCGGTCAGCGCACTCGAAGCCGGCGACGACGCCGCCGTCGAGGCTCCGTTCGGGGTACTGTGCCTCGCTGGCCATCCCCGCGTAGTAGAGACCTTCAGCCACCTCCGACTGCAGGTCGTAGGGCACCACCAGATCCAGATACCCGCGCTCGTAGACGGGAGCAGCACGCGGCGCGCGGGCGAGGCGGAACTGCTCGACTGACTCGCGGTCGAACTGCGGGAACAGGTCGGCGACGCCGTCGAGCCAGCGCTCCTCGATCGCCGCCTCATCGGCGGTCGCGAGCCACTCCTCACGGCTCTGGACGTAGGAGGCGATGTAGAGCAGATACTCGCCGCCGTAGCGCTCCGGCGGGACGAAGTTCGTGTGCTCGATGAGCGCGCCGAAGGGGGCGTCGTCGGCGATATTGAGCCAGTAGGTGTCAGAGAGTGGCTCCTCCATCGTCACGACCGCACAGACCGCGCCCTGGAAGTCGATCTCACAGGCGTATCCCGTCAGCTCCTCCAGCACGTTCGGCATCGCCGCGACGACGACGCCGTCAGTCTCGTGGGTGGTCGTCTCGCCGTCCTGTTCGGTCGTGATTGTCGAGACCTCGTCATCCTCGATACCGATGTCGGCGACGCGAGTGTTCGTCGCCACTGTGCCGTTGCCGACCGATTCGATCAGCGGGTCGAGCAATGCATCGAAGCCACCGTCAGGATAGCCCAGAATCTCGCCGCGGAGCAGGTCGCGCTCGCCGCGGAACTTGATGCGGCCAAGCAGCCACGCGGCGCTCACGTCCTCCTTCCGGTCACCGAACTTGGCCGAAAGCAATGGTTCGAAGAAGTTCTCGTAGACGCCGCGACTGGTGTGGTCGAGCAGGAACTGCTTGATGGGCACGTCCTCGAACTCCCGGAGGTCGTCGTACGTGTCGAAGGAAGGGACGCCGCCGCGCACGTCGATCTCCATGGTGAGCATCCCGAGCCGGAACTTGTCGTACACGCTCATGTGGGGGTACGCGAGAATCTCCCAGGGCGTATCGAGCGGGTGGACGACGCCGTCGACGTAGTAGGCGTTCTTCCCGACGATCCAGTCGATTCGGTCGCCGACGCCGAGTTCCCCGGCGAGTTCGACGATGGTCTCCTCTGATTTCGAGAGGTGGTGGTAGAACGCTTCGATGGGGTCGCCGGCGGTTTCGTAGCTTGCCGCGAGACCACCGAGCGTGTCGCTGGCCTCGAAGATTTCGACCTCGTGGCCCCGCTGCTGGAGCCGGTAGGCCGCCGCGAATCCGGCGATTCCGCCGCCGACGACGTGGTACATAGGTTAGAGGATGGGGGTTATCGGTAAGGAGTTTGTGGAGTCCCCGAGGCAGGGAAACGCGAGGCAGCGAAGCGACCGAGCGGGGAGCCTGCGACCCGCGAGCGTGGGGTTCGGTCCGCGACCCAGGAAACGGTCCCAATAGGGGCGGAGGCGACGTCTCCCCCGGCGCTTCGAGACTGGTTGGCTGACCGTTCGTACCGACCGAGTGAACTATCTCGAACGCGGTCAAACCCCGTGCCGTATGTCCGACAAGCCAGATGTCTGCATCGACGTCGAGGTCGAAGTTGAGGTCGACAGTGAGGAACTCGAGATCGAGG
>NZ_JAZKRY010000087.1:0-11859 GCF_036626355.1 Halolamina sp.
TAGTGATTACTGCGAATAGGTGCATCGACGGTGTCGAACGCCGCCGGTTCAGGGGTCCCCGTCACCGACACGGATGGTCACGGCGGGACAGACTCGCAGTAATCACTATCAGTAGAACGCCGACTCGACGCGCTCTCGGAACCGATGGGCGAGGAGTTCAGTCACCGGCCCGGTGTCGAGCGACGCGCCGTCCACTTCGTCGACCGGGCGGACCTCCCACGTCGAATTGGTACAGAACACCTCTTTGGCTTCTCGGAACGTTTTCGGCTGGATTGTCGCTTCTCGGACCGGGATCCCCTCCTCTGCTGCGAGGTCGATGACCGTCGACCGGGTGATGCCGGGACGCACCGGGCCCGAGAGCGCCGGCGTCAGCAGCCCCTCGCCGTCGACGGCGAAGACGTTGCCCGTCGCCCCCTGGGCGACACGCCCCTGTGCGTCGAGCATGAGCGCCTCGTCGGCGTCGCTGCCGCGGAGTTCGAGGCGGGCGAGAATCCCGTTCAGGTAGTTGTGCGTTCTCGCCTCGGCCGGGATCGCGGTGTTTGGCACCCGCCGGGTCTGGACGGTGCTGAGCGTCGCTGGCTTCTCCCAGACTGCGTCACCGCCGATGCCACCACGCGGGAGCGGTTCGACGCTGATGACGACCGTCGGGTCCATTTCGGGATGTGGGTCGAGCGACCCTGGCTGGACGCCGCGACTGATTGAGAGCCGGAGGGAGGCGTCCTCGAGCCCGTTCGCGTCGAGCGTTTCCTGAATCCGCCCGTGGAGTCTCTCGCTCGGAATGCCGTGGTCGAGTTCGAGCAGTTCGCAGGTAGTCGCCAGCCGGTCGGCGTGGGCCTCCCAGGCGAACACGTCGCCGCCGTAGGTCCGGAGGGTCTCGAACGCCGCGTCGCCGTACTTGAAGCCGCGGTCCTGGACGGAGACGGTTGCCTCCGCTGCGGGGACGAGTTCACCATTGAGGTGGAACAGCCGGGCCGAGCCCGCGCGTTCCGTCCCCACGGGGTCCTCGTTCATTGCTCCCACCGCCGGCAGAGCGCCAGACCGTTTCGGACCATCGCTTTCCCGTCCCCCGTAAGAAGACGCTCGGGGCGGAACTGGACATTAATGCTGGGAGGGTCCAGCTGCCGGATTGCGCTCATCACGGTGGACTTGTTCTCGGTCGAGCCCCTTTGGATAAGGGAGTCAGTGATACTCGACCGCTCGACGGCCAGTGAGTGGAAGGGCCCGACTCGGATACCATCAGGTAGCCACCCGAACACCCCCTCGCCGTCGGGTTCCCAACGTGCCCGCCGGTAGGCGTCGTCGGGGGCAGCGACGGCTGTGCGCAGTCCGGCGGGGACGCGAGCATTCTGGGCGCTGTTGGCTGCCACGGTGTGAAACCGGTCGCGCGAGCTGACGACCGTGGCCTCGGTCATAACGGCCAAACAGCTCCCGGCGGGTAAAAACGGGCGGGTTCCGGTGGGTTAGGTCTCGAACTCCTGGGCGCGGTCGACCCACTTGCCGACGGTTTTCTCAGAGACGGTGATGCGCTCTGCCAGATCGCTCGGGTCAGCCTCGGCGAGCTGGGCAACGGTGTGGATGCCGACCTCGTCGAGCCGATCGGAGTACGCCGGCCCGATCCCTTTGATCTCGTCGAGATCAGTGCCATCCTCCGATTCGGCCTCGCTATCGACTTCGACATCCTCGATATCGGTCGTCTCGTCATCGGCGCCTGGGCCGGCAGCCTCAGCCGGTTCAGCGCGGGACTCGGGGTGCGCCTGGGCCTCCGCCTTGTCGACCAGCGACTCCGTCGACGCGTCGGCGTCCGTGGCAGTCGCCACGGGTTCGTCAACGTCGCCTCCCCCGATCCCCGACTCCTCAGCAGACTCGCTCGCGTCCTCATCGACGCCTTTGACTGCTGCTTCGGTCTCGGCGTCGGCGTGCTCCTCCTGGACGACGACATCGGGCTCGGAACGCTCCGCTTCGTCAGAGCCGGATCCAATTCCAAGGAGCTGTCTGAGCTTCCGCAGTATCATGATGTGCCGGATGATGGACCCTGGATTTATAAAGGCAGCGTCCCCCTCAGTCGGTTTTGGCTCCCGAGCGCTGTGCGGGCCGTTCAGAGTTCGTGACGGAGCGCGTCGTTCATCACGTCGACCGGAGCCGGTTTCGCGGTCCAGCGCTCGAACGCCTCCACGCCCTGGTAGAGCAGCATCCACGCGCCATCCACCGTCGTCGCACCGGCGGCCGCGGCGTCGCGGAGTAGCCGGGTTTCCAGGGGCGCGTACACTGCGTCGAGCACTGCCAGCCCGTCGTGGAGCAGTTCGGCTGGGACGGGGGTTGCGTCCTCCTCCATCCCAACACTGGTCGCGTTGACCAGCAGGTCCGCAGTGGGAACTCGCTCGTCGAGGCTGTCGAGACCGTCGCCGGAGACGCCGAGATCGGCGAACTCCGCAGCCAGCGCCCCAGCCCGTTCGACGGTTCGGTTGGCGACGTGGACATCGGCGCCAGCATCCGCGAGTGCGTACGCTGCCCCCCGTCCGGCGCCGCCGGCGCCGACGACGACCGCCGATTCGCCGTCGATGGGGACGTCATGGTGCTCCAGTGCGCGGGTGACGCCGTCGACGTCAGTGTTGTAGCCGACCGGAGTCGCCGGCCCGAAATCGATAGTGTTCACAGCGCCAACAGCCTCGGCGGTTGGCGAGGGATCGACGTGGGCCAGCACGTCCTGTTTGAACGGAACGGTGACGTTCAGGCCCGCGACGCCGAGCGCGTCGGCGCCCGCGATTGCCTCGCCCAGTCGCGCAGAATCCGGTTCGAGCGTGACGTAGCGAGCGTCGACGCCGAGTTCCTCGTACGCGGCCTCGTGCATCGGTGGGGAGAGGGAGTGTTCGACCGGCGAACCCACGAGTCCGTAGACGTGCATCGCTCGTCAGTGGGTGCGGGCGGAACAAAAACCGCGTGGTGGGTCGTCGTGAGTGAAAGTGGGGAGACGACCGGCAGAATGACGACAGCCGAGGGAGGCCGCCTAGTGACCGGCGCCGACCGCAGTCACGTTGAGCACGAACACGTGGTAGAGCAGCACTCCGATGAACAGCGCGTAGAACACGCCGCCGATGAGGAACGGCCGTGGGGACATGTTCCCTCTCCCCACCGAACGGGCGCGGAGATAGAGGATGCCACCGGAGACGATGGCCAGAATCGCGGAGAACGCGTTGAGGAAACCGGTGGTGCCCCAAACGAGGGTGAGGTTCCACGACGTGAACACGATGCCCAGCGTCACCGGGAGCGTTCCCTGGAACGCCATCGCGCCAGTGATGTTCCCGATAGCCAGCGTGTCCTTGTCGCGCGAGATCCAGATCAGGGAGTTGAACTTCTCGGGGAGTTCGGTCGCCAGCGGCGCAAGCAGCAGCGCGACGACGGCCGTCGGGATGTTGAGTACCTCCCGGGAGAAGAACTCCACCTCACTGACGAACAGGTGCGCGCCGGCGATGATGATCCCCAGTGCGAACAGTGACTGCGTGAGGACGAGCAGCTTCGAGGGGTCGCCGCTGTGGTTCGAACTGACCCCGACTGCCGCCACTGGACTCTGGTCCTTCTCGATGAGGCCGCCAAGCATCAGGTCCTCGAGTTCGCCGCCCTCGATGAGTTTGCCGCTCTTGAGTGAACGGTAGACGTAGGTGATGTAGAGTGCGACGAGGGAGATGGCGATGAGCATCATCACCGTTTCACCGGTCACCGGTCCGAAAACCACCATGTCGGCAGGAATGAGCGCGGCGATGAATGCCAGGGAGTAGCCGACGAGGAAAAAAGAGATGTCACGTTCGGTTGAGTCGGCGTTGAAATGGAACATGTTGCCGTGGATTCGGCGGTCTCCGAAGTAGAGGACGGCTGCCCCAATGAGGAACATGGCGATGGTCGAGAGCATGAACGGCGCGCCGAGGATGGCGCCGACGCCCACGGAGTCGGCCGCCTCCTGTGAACCGGTGCCGAACTGCACCGAGAGGATGGCGATGACCGGAATCATCGTCTCGGGGAGCGCAGTTCCGACCGCAGCGAGTATCGAGCCGGTTGCGCTTTCGGAGACGCCGAGCCGGTGGCCGAGCCACTCGACGCTGTTTGTGAACACTTCTGCCCCGATAAGCAGAAGTGCGAACGACCCAAGCAGAAGAACCAGGTTGTCTATCGGCCCGGCGAGTAGCGAGGCGAGCGGAACGGGCATGATGTCCGCTCCCCGTCCCATACTAAAAAGTCGTTCCATCCGGTCGATTCCGGTTCTCTTTGCCGTGAATTACGTCGATCGGAGTACCTGACTGCTCCTCGTCGATTTGAATCCGGCGGTTGCTTGTACGGCCGGCCTCTTCGGCTCCGGCACCTCCCCCCGCCCGGCCTCTCCGACTCCGACGGCTACTTGCCACTCCCCGCTCGATTTCCCGCCGATGACTATCGCCATCGTCGTGTCTCGCGACGACCGCGCCTCGGTCCACATTGGCGAGCAACTGCTCGCCCAGGCCGACTGGGAAGAAGCGGACGACGACAGCCGGCCCGACGCCGACGGCGGGGGGCGCTACTACCGGAGCGGGCCCTACGAGCTCCGGGAGTTCGACGCACTGCACATCAACATCGACGATCCGGCGCCCGCGTTCAGCGAGGAGCCGGCCCTGCTCGTGTTCGTCTCCCGGCACTCCGGCGAGACCGGTGCGTTACTGACGGGCCACTTCACCGGGAATTTCGGCGAGGCGGAGTACGGCGGCCGCGACCGGGAGCTCACCGAGGCCGCCCCCAGCGCGCTTTCCGCGTACGGCAGCGCGCTCAACGCTCACGCGCCAGATGGCTACGGCGTGGCTATCGAGGGGACGCACCACGGCCCGACCGGGCTGGACACTCCCTCGATGTTCGCAGAACTCGGGAGCGACGAGGAGCAGTGGGACGACCCTGCCGGCGCTCGCGCCGTCGCCCAGGCGGTGCTGTCGCTCCGCGGCGTCGCCCCGCATCGCGAGCGCCAACTCGTCGGTATCGGCGGCGGTCACTACGCCCCGCGGTTCAGCCGGGTCGTCGAGGAAACTCCCTGGGCCGTCGGCCACATCGCCAGCGACTGGCAACTAGCGGAGCTTGGTCATCCTCGAACGGACACGGCGCGTGCAGTGCTCGATTCGGCGTTCGAGCGGAGCCGCGCCGAGCATGCGTTGGTCGATGGAAACCACCCGGAGGTCGAAGCGGTCATCGAGGCCCTCGGCTACCGCGTCGTGAGCGAGACGTGGGTCCGAACCGTCGGCGACCGGCCACTCCACCTGGTGGAAGCGCTCGAACGCGAGCTCTCAACTGTCGACGAGGGGCTCCGGTTCGGCGCACGAACGCCATCTGACGCGGCGAACGACAACAGCGAAACCGATGGCATGACCGGCTGGAAACAGGTGAGTCTTCCCGACAAACTGCTGAAGGAGGCCCAGAACATCGACCCAGAGACCACGAGGGAAGCAGTGCGCGCGACAACTGTCGCCTTCGAAACCGTCGAAAACGGAACCCGAGCGCGGGGTGAGGCCGCCATCGTCGCCGACGAGACCGGGAACGGCGACTACGAGCAACTGGTCGACAGTCTCGCGGCGGTACTCAAAGAATCCTACGACGAGGTGACTGTGGAGGAGGATGCTGTCCAGGCAATGGAGGTGGCGTTCGATCCCGAGAAGGCGAAACGGCTTGGAATTCCGGAGGGGCCAAAGATGGGGATGCTCGCCGGGGGGACGTCCGTCGAAGTGAACGGCGAGCCGGTGCCGCCGTCAGCTGTCCAGAGCGAGCGCGAAAAGGAATTTCCGGTTTGAGGGCGTCAGACGTGCGTCAGACACAGTTATCACAAACGGTCGAAAGGGAGAAAGATGAATAGGCTCCGCCGTATACGGATGGTCAAATGGACTCCATCGTAGAGGACGCAATAGACGAGGCCGAGGGCGAGCAGACTGAAACCGCCCCTCCAGAGACAGAGGATAGCAAAGCCGAGCCCGCGCCGGGCGAGGAAAGCCCCCAGTCGGGGAAGATGACCGACGAGGAACTACAGGCGGTTCTCCAGGACCTGAAAACCAACATCACGGTCGTGGGCTGTGGCGGTGCGGGCGGGAACACGGTCAATCGGATGCACGAGGAAGGCATCCACGGTGCAAAGCTGGTGGCGGCCAACACCGACGTGCAGCACCTCGTCTCCATCGAGGCCGACACGAAGATCCTGATGGGCAAGGACAAAACCCAGGGCCGCGGCGCCGGCTCGCTCCCGCAGGTGGGCGAGGAGGCTGCCATCGAGTCCCAGGAGGAGATCAAGAACGCCATCGCCGGCTCGGACATGGTGTTCGTCACTGCCGGCCTCGGCGGCGGCACCGGGACGGGCTCTGCGCCCGTCGTGGCCAAAGCCGCGCAGGCCGCCGGCGCGCTGACAATCTCCATCGTCACCACCCCCTTCACCGCGGAGGGTGAGGTGCGACGCACAAACGCCGAGGCCGGCCTAGAGCGGCTTCGTGACGTTTCGGACACGGTCATCGTCGTCCCGAACGACCGGCTGCTCGACGCGGTCGGGAAGCTTCCCGTCAAGCAGGCGTTCAAAGTCTCAGACGAGGTGTTGATGCGCTCGGTGAAAGGCATCACGGAGCTCATCACCAAGCCCGGGCTGGTCAACCTGGACTTCGCCGACGTTCGCACAGTGATGGAGAAAGGCGGCGTCGCCATGATCGGGCTCGGGGAGTCCGACACAGAGGAGAAAGCCGAGGATTCGGTACAGTCGGCACTCAGATCGCCACTGTTGGACGTGGACATCTCCGGCGCGAACTCCGCGCTGGTCAACGTCACCGGCGGCTCGGATATGAGCATCGGCGAAGCGGAGGGGGTCGTCGAAGAGATCTACGACCGCATCGACCCGGACGCCCGCATCATCTGGGGTACCTCCGTCGACGAGGAGGTCGAGGGCCGCATGCGCACCATGATTGTCGTCACTGGGGTGGAGTCCCCCCAGATCTACGGTGGGAACGAGCGGAGCCAACGCGGGCCCTCCGAAGAGCAGGTGAAGGAGATGCAGAACCAGTAATCGCTCCACACCGTTTCTCCAGCAGCATCTTGCGAGAAGTTCTCTCGACGAACACGACGTCGATCCGGAGTTTTCCACACGGTAACCGAAACGGTAGAACGTCCCTGCTGAGTCGAGGTGACGGACCCACCGAGGAAATCGCCACCACGACCAACCGTGGAGCTGGACCGGCCGATCCTCAGCACCGCCGAGGTCCGGCGACTCGAACTGTTTCCCCTCCGCCGACCGCCGAACGAGCGATGCAATAGATAGAAAAGGCGGCAGAGAGAATTACACAGCAAGATGGACGTCAAATACGACCCCTCGGATTATATTCGCGTGCTGAAGCTCGCGAGCACCCCCGAGTGGGAGGAGTTCTCGATGATCGCCAAGATCGCGGGAGCCGGAATCTTCCTTATCGGCTTTGTGGGCTTCGTGATCTTCGCGCTAATGAGCTTCCTGCCGGGTGGTGCGTAGATGCCGATATTCGCCGTCAAAACGACAGCGCGCCAGGAGGAGACAGTCGCCGACATGATCGCGAGCAAGGAGATGGCCGAGATCCACGCCGTGCTGGCGCCGGACTCGCTCACCTCCTACGTGATGGTCGAGGCCGACGACGACTCGATCATCGAGCGCATCCTCGAGGAGATTCCCCACGCCCGTGGGATGGTGCCGGGCACCTCCTCGATGACGGAGGTCGAGCATTTCCTCTCGCCGACCCCGGACGTGGAGGGGATCGCCGAGGGCGACATCGTCGAACTCATCGCCGGTCCGTTCAAGGGTGAAAAGGCACGCGTCCAGCGCATCGACGAAGGGAAAGACCAGGTGACCGTCGAACTCTACGAGGCGACCGTCCCGATCCCGGTAACGGTCCGTGGCGACCAGATTCGCGTGCTCGACTCCGAGGAGCGATAGACAGCGTCGCTTTCTGCTGCAGTTTCGTGGCCCGAGTGACCCGCTAAGCAGTCGCGGTCCCCCCTCGGGACGGAAAGAGCTCTCCTACCGCGAGGCGCCGCCGCTCGCGTTCAGCTGTTGTACGACGCTCTGGAGGTCGGCGTTCTCCTCGACGTCGTCCTTGACACCCTCGCGAGCGCGGACCTCGCTGCTGTCGGCATCGTATGCGCGGACGTACTCCGCCCGCGTGTGCTCGTCGAACGCGTGCCGGATGGCGAAGTAGCCCTCCGGGACGATGGTGCCACAGATCTTGCACTCGTGGCGCTGATGCTCCGTCGTCTGGTGTACGATCACGTCTTCGGAGCTGTCGAACGCACGTTCACAACCCGTGATACCGCAGTTCCAGCCAGCCATATCCGCTGCGTTGCGGGGGGAGGGCAAAAACGTTCTCCCCGCGGGCGCCGCCGGCAAACTCGGAGGCTATTTGAGGGCGGGACAACTGCCGGAATACGTGACATCGGTGACGATTCGCGTGGACATGCACATCAAGACCCTCGACGAACGGGTCGTCAGCCGCGCGAAAGCCCGTGGCCTCGACGTGCTGGTCTACGCGCCCCATTTCACACGGCTCCCGGAGATCAGACGGCAGGCCGAGCAGTACAGCGACGACGAGCTACTGGTGATCCCTGCTCGCGAGCTGTTCACCGGTAACTGGCAGAACCGCCGCCACCTGCTCGCGGTCGGTCTCTCGAACCCGGTACCGGACTTCATCTCCTTCGAAGGCGCGCTCGCGGAAACCGAAGCCCAGGGCGCCGCAGTCTGTGTCCCTCACCCCGCGATGTTGAACGTCAGCCTCGGACGGCCGGAGATCCGGGCCTACGCCGACCATATCGACGCGATCGAGAGCTACAACGCAAAATCCCTCCCGCCGACGAATCGCCGGGCCAAACGGATCGCCACGGAGGCCGGCATCCCGATGTTCGGCTCCTCCTATGCCCATCTCCGCGGTACCGTCGGCGAGGTCTGGACGGAGTTCGACACGGAGATCGACTCAGAATCGGACCTCGTGACCGCGCTGGTCTCCGGAACGGACCGACGGGTCGTCCACCACCCCGGCCTCGCCCACCGCGCACGGAACCTCATCGAGTTCGCCCATCTCGGCTGGGAGAACTCCTGGGGGAAAGCGGACCGCCTCTTCCTCTCGGGGATGGAGCCGACTCATCCCGACCACATCGCCTACGACGGCCGATTCGACGACGTGGCCGTATACTAGCTGCGACTCGTCACGCGCCGAACGACAGCGCCACCTGCTCTGCCAGCTCCAGCCCAGGCGGCAGATACTGCGGTATCAGGTAGACGAACGCCGCGAAGACGGCCAGTTCGATCAGCGTAATGGCGACGGTGACGACCTCCGCGTAGCTGCTGGAGGTGGTGACGCCCGACGGGACGCCGAACTCCTCGTCCCAGAACGGGTAGAACAGGGCGATGCCCCGGCGGCTGCCAACCATGTCCAGCACGTAATGGGTGAGGATGCCCGCCCAGACGAACGCGAGGTTGTCGAAGAAGAAGGGGTAGGCCAAGAAGACGGCGAGAATCGGGAGGTTGTGGAGCGTCTTGCGGTGCTTCCCGAAGGCAGTGTCCACGTCGGGGAACAACGCCCCCAGGACGAGCGGCATGAACACCTGCGCGATAGCGACGAACGTCGAGACGTCGCCCGCCGGCTCCAGCACGTAGCCGACGCCGATGGCCAACAGCACGGCGTTGATTACGTGCCCTTTTTTGTTCACACTGAAATCAGGGAGCGGGATAGGCCAAAGGGTTTGGGACTACTCGTCAGGGTCGTGCGGAGACAGCTGTTCTACCGACAACATGTTTTCTTCCAGGGGTCGAACGAATAAACAGGTTAGAAATCAGACAGTGACGCGACCTCACTGGCTCGAGGTTCAACCTCAGTCCGGATATCGGTCCCGTCCGCTGGTTCGTGTGTGACAACGTATCCCTCTGCTGTTTTCCCTATCTCCTCGGCTGTGTAGAACTGTATCGGTTTTTCTTGCGTGGTCGTGACGGGGAAGTCGTAGTTGTCGGCCTCGTATTTGAACTCCTTTCCTGCCGCGAGGCGATCCTCGACGAACGTTTGGTGGTCATCCAACCGTTGTTTGACTACCTCTTTGGAGTATGCTGGTACTTCCTCGACTCGCTCCTCGAACGATTGCTGAAATTCCTCGTCCAGTTCGTATCCGATCGAGTTCCGCCCAGCGACCATCGCGGCAAACGATGTGGTTCCGGTGCCCCAAAACGGATCGAGAACCGTATCTCCGTAGACGGAGTACATGTTGATGAGCCGATACGGAATCTCGAATGGGTAGGCCGCAGACCGCTCTCGTAGTTCGCTCTCGGCCATCGATTGGCGTTCCCCTTTGATGTCCATCCAGACGTCGGAGAACCACTGGTTTCGTTCCTCCCAAAAATACGCAGAGTTGTAGCGACGGTTCGATCCGGGTTCGAAGCTTCTGCTATCCTTCCCGTTTCGAAAGACGAGTATGTACTCATGTTCGAGCGTTACGTAGGCGTTCGGGGGGATCATACCCGAGCCCATGAACTTCGCACCGGAGTTGACGGGTTTCCGCCACAGGAGTTCGGGTAACGGCTCGAAGCCGAGAGTATCAAACGAATCGATAATTTGAGAGTGGTTCTGGAAGACACGAAAGCTTCCGTCTACCTTGCGCGTCGCGTCTCCGATATTGACACACACGATACCACCATCGACGAGAACGCGACTCGCCTCCGACCAGACCTTCTCCAGTTCCTCGTGCATTCGGTCGAATGCGGCTCGGCCGTCGCCTTCGTTGAGGAGTTCACCGATCTGATCGTCGAGTTCGGCAAATAGCTCATCCCACATTTCAATCATCGGATACGGTGGTGAGGTAACCACCAACTCGACAGAGTCGTCAGCGACTTCTGAAAGGGAACGAGAGTCACCAGAGACTACGAGATGGTTGGTTTCCATTCCGTAGCAATACCTTGCGACGGGTAGTTAACTTTTGGTACGCGCAACTCAATCGAGCGCATCGTCTAATTCGGCTACGTGAATTTTGAGCGCGTCACTTGTGGAGTACTCCTCGTAATAAACGATCGGGGCCTGAATATCCTCTCGGAGGCGTTGCTTCTGTTTGTAAGAGATCGGCTTAACGGAGACAGCTTGGTCTCCGAGATATCCGTCGATTCCGATTGATTCATCCTCAGTGGTCCCGAGAGCGTACGGGAGATCGTATTCTTCAGAGAGTTTCTTCAGGACCGCTTCTTCCGTCCGGCCAAGTCCGGTATACGTCTTATACACTCGGACGTGATCCGTTCAACAGTCACTATCGGAGATTCGGTGGATCAGCCGGTCTTGCGTCGCCTCAGATCAGGCGAAGTTGAGCAAAGCACGTCCGAGTGTATATATAGTACGAGGTCCGTTACCCACCGGTCAAGCATATCACGGTCGATTTGCTCCGCCGCATCTCGCATTTTGTCGACCATCTCGTATACCTTGTCCGCCGCTTCCTCGATCTTCTCATCGCCGTCGTTCTGTTCGTAGTAGAACTGCTTCCAATCCTCGAAATCCCCCTCCGGATATTCGTCGTTGTACTCGTCGAGTATCTCGTTGAGTTGACCAACGGTGGCAGGCCGTGTCCCCTGGGAGTTCTGATACTGCCGGACAGAATGATACAACCATCGCTCGCCGTGAATCGGCCGTCAGCTCGTGTGAGAGCCAGAGACTGGTGAGCGAGTCTGTACTGACTTCTGTCCGGCAGTATGATTCGCTGTGTTCAGGATCTGCGTCGTATACTTCGGGAAATCTGGGTCAAGACTCGCCACGAGCTCCACTCGTTCGTCTGCAGAAAGAGGATCGTTCGAGACATGCGTTGCAGGTCACACAGATGTTGAATAAAACTACCGAG
>NZ_JAZKRY010000088.1:0-11785 GCF_036626355.1 Halolamina sp.
TACTCCCCGGCTTCTCCGGTAATCGCGACCACCACGAGCAGCACGAACGCGAGCGCGAGTGAGGCCGCGAGCGCGGCGAAGGCAAAGGCGAAGCTCCGGGCGTCGATGAGGTAGCCCGTCACGGCCGGTGCGACCGCGGCGGAACTCATCAGCACCGTCCGGACGACACCCAGCCCACCGCCAGCGGCCTCGTCGGGGAGAATCGACATCAGGAACGCGCTCCGAGCCGGCCGGTAGCCGTGGCCGCCGATGCCAAAGAGGATGACGGCGGCGCCGACCGCGAGCGCCCCGGCGACGACCTGGAGCAGCGCCACCCCGATGGCGGCGGCGCCGACGGTCGCCAGCAGCACCGGAATCCGCCCGGCGCGGTCCGCGAGCTCACCGGTGCCGAGTTGGACCAGCGAGACGACGAACAGCCCCGAGTAGAGCGCACTGGCGGCGGCCGTCGAGAGCCCGGCGGCGTCGGTCAGATAGAGCGGGAGGAAGGCAACGGCTCCGTTGTAGCCGAAGGAGACGGCGACGGTGACCGCGACGAACAGCGCAACCCGCGGCTGGGAGAGCGAGCGGGCGTAGGCCGCCAGCGCGACGCCGTCGTCGTCTTTCTGGGCTGTGACGCCGCCGTCCTTGGGGAGCCGTCGCGGAGTCCGAATCGCGAACAGTGCCGCGAGCGTGAGCACCACGAGCCCACCGGCGAGAAAGAGCCCGCGCCAGTCCGGTAGCGCGTAGACGACGGCTGCGGGCGCCGCGACACCGCCGAAGGCGGCAATCGTGTCGAGGGTCCCCAGCGCGCGCCCGGTTCTGCTGGGATGGACCATCGTCAGGAGCCGGACGGCGACGGTTTTGTGCGCCCCGGTGCCGAGGCCGACCAGTAACATCCCGCCGACGAGCAGGGGGAACGGCTCCGCGACCAGCAGGACGAGCGCGCCGATGCCCGTGACGACGGCACCGGCGGTGATAATCGGCACAGGGCCGCGACGGTCGGCTAGCACGCCAGAGGGGAACTGCATCAGCGCGTAGGCGACCATCAGTGCCGAGAAGGCGGCGCCGATGGTGGCGTTGGAGACGCCGTAGAGCTCCTGGAACGTGCCGAACAGCGGCGGGAACGCGTAGCGCAGGAACTTCGCCATGAACCAGATGAGCGACGTGAGGATCAGCGCGTCGTAGCGCCCGAGGCGGCGAAGCTGCATTCGGGCCACCCTACCCCGGCCCAACCCAAAAGCGCGCTGCATCCGGCGAACGAAGGGTTAGTTCAGTCAGCCGGCTGCCGGCAACGTGACGGAGACGGCGCGCATTGCCGTTTACCGACCACCGATATGGTGGGGGCCGCATACTCCGGTGTGCCAACCAGTCTCACTATCGACGACGTACTGGACATCGAGTATCCCGGACCGCCGGCGTGGGCCGCGACGGGCGACTTCGTCGCCGCCCCCGTCTACGAGGACGACCAGCAGTCGCTCCGCGTTGGGGCTGTTGACCGCGATGGACCTGGTGGAGATGGCGAGGACCCGTGGCGACTCGCTCCCGAGGACGGCGTCGCCGAGATGGCGTGGGGGCCAGAAGCCGACCCGGACCATCTCGCGGTGCTCACCGGCGAGGGCGAACTCCTGCTCGCGAACGCCCGGAACCGGACGACTGAACAGCTTTCCGGCGACGTCGACGCCGACGACATTGCCTGGACAGCGGACGGCCGGCTGCTCGCGGTCTACCGCGAGGGCCAGCCCACCGTCTTCGACCTGGAGACGGGGACCGACCGGCGCTACGAGACGCCCGAGCGGGGACCGTTCCTCGGCGGGGACCGGATGCTCGCGTTCTCCCCGGACGGCGAGCGGCTTGCCTACCGCTTCGTCGCCAGCGATGCAACGCAGATTGGCGTGCTCGACGTCGCAGAGCAAAGCTCTGCGGGCAACCAGAACGCGTCGCGTTCTGATGACGTCGAAAGCGGCGACCGCGTCTGGCGCAGCAGTGGACCGTCAGCCACGAACTCGCCGGCGTGGCTCGGCGACGGCCGACTTCTGCTCGACAGCAGCGGCGATAGCGGCCGGTTCCGGGAGGTGTTCGCTGTCGATCCCGATACCGGCGAGCGGCAGACGCTGTTCCGGGAGGAAGAAGAGACCGGCACTGTCTCGCGTGGCGACGCCGAGGTCTCCCCCGACGGCGAGCGTATCGCGCTCCCGCTGCCGCTTGACGGCTGGGAGCACGTCCACGTCATCGACGTGGATTCAGGCCAGCGGACACAGCTCACCGCCGGCGCGTTCGAGGACAAGGGCGTCGCCGGGTCGTCGCCGCAGTGGCTCGACGACGAGACGCTCGTCTTCGCCTCGAACCGGCAGGACCTGGGCGAGCGCGGGCTCTTTGCAGTCTCGGGCGCCACGGGTGGTGACCCCGAGGTGACGGAACTGGTGACTGGCGGGACGAACATCCACCCCAAACCGGCCCCGGACGGCGAGCACCTCGCGTACATCCACGCGTCTCGCGAACAGTCGCCTGAACTCCGCGTGGTACCCCTCGACGACGACGGGAGCGGGTCGCCCCGGCGCATCACGGAATCCGCCGTCGACGACTGGCCGGTCGACCCTATCGAGCCAGAGCGCATCAGCTACGAGAGCGTCGGTAACCTGCAGATCGAGGGCTACCTGCTCGACCCACGGGACTCGGAGGCCGTCGACGATGACGCCGCAGCGCTCCCCGCAGTCATCTGGGTCCACGGCGGCCCCATGCGGCAGATGCGCGACGGCTGGCACCCCTCCCGCTCCTACGGCCTGGCCTACTCGTTCCAGCAGTATCTCGCACAGAAGGGCTACGTCGGGCTGTTCGTCAACTACCGCGGCGGCATCGGCTACGGCCGCGCGTTCCGCGAGGCGCTCTTTGGCAACCGCGGCACTGACGAGATGACTGATATCGCCCGCGGTGCCGACTACCTCCGGGACCTGGAGTACGTCGACGACGACGCCGTCGGCATGTGGGGGCTCTCATACGGCGGCTACGCCGCGCTCCAGCTGCTCGGCACCCGCCCGGAGGCGTTCGACGTCGCGGTCAACATCGCCGGGCTGGCGGATCTCGAACAGTACCGCGACTGGGCTGAGGAGACCAAATACCCCGGCGCGGCCTCCTCGCAGGCGGTCCGCCTCGGCGGCGAGCCCTGGGAAGCCCCCGAGAACTGGGCGGATGCCAGCCCCAAGACCCACTTCGAGAACTACGAGAACCCGCTGTACAGCTTCCACGGGACGGGCGACCGCTACGTTGATTTCGAACAGCTCGACGTGGTCGTCGAGGAGCTCATGGAGCTCGGCAAGGACCACGAGTGGGAGTACTACCCCGGCGAGAACCACCTGTTCTCCGAGCGGGCGACCTGGGAGCGGGCGCTCCCGGAGATCGAGGCGGCGTTCGAGACCGAACTGCGCTGAGTTCGGTCGCGGCGGTCGGTTTCGTGCTCACGACGACAGCTCTAACGGTCGGGTGAGAGCAACAGTGGTTCACGCTGTCCGTCTCGACGACGAGTCCGGCTGGAACAGCGGTAACCGAGAGGAGAACTAGCTACCGAGCCGATCGCCGTCCTCCGACGGTGAATCTCCTTCGGCCCGGCGTTCCTGTGAGCGTTATTACGATGATCCGTCCGTGACATAACACAATCCAATTTACCGTCGGGTCTCGGGTTTCCACTGATGCGTCTCTCTTCCCCGGACACCTGGCAGCGGTTACCTGTCGGGAGTGTGCTGAAATACTACCTCTACAAATCGACGAAAGCAGTCGAGTTCTACCGGCCGATCATGTATCTGTTCTTCCTCGCACAGGGGCTCAACTTCACCCAGATAGCCACGCTCGAGGCGCTGTACAACCTGACGACGCTTCTTGGAGAAGTCCCGACCGGCTACGTTGGCGACCGCGTTGGGCGTCGGAATAGCCTCCTGGTCGGGACAGGGCTTATCGCTGTCACACTTCTCGGAATCGGGCTCGCAGAGTCGTTCCTCACCCTGGCTGGCCTCTACGTCTGCTGGTCGTTCGGCTACAACTTCCGCTCAGGGAGTGAAGACGCGTGGCTGTACGATACGCTCACCGACGAACTCTCGGAACGCGAGTTCGCGCACGTCAGAGGACGCGGTGAGTCCGTTTCACTGGCAGTCGGCGCGGGTGCAGCTATCGTTGGGGGCTACCTCGGAACGATCGACCTCTCGTACCCGTGGTTCGTGGCTGCGGCCGTCACAGGAATCGGCGTTCTCGTACTTCTCACGATCGAGGAACCGGAGACCTACGAGAACGCCGATACCGGTTCTTTGGGTCTCCGCGACACGCTCAGCATCGTCCGGCGGACGCTCTCCCAGCGGAATCTCCGAGCCTTCATCCTCTACTACTACGTCCTGTACGCTGCCGTCACCTATCTCGTCTTCGTGTTCCTGCAACCAATATTCGAGACTGTCGTTCTCGACCTCGGCGTCTCACCGGGGCGTGTCGAGTCACTTCTGGGGTGGTTCTACGCGGCCTACAGCCTCTTCGGTGCGGCGTTGAGTTACTACACGGGAGCGATACGCGACCAACTCGGCCTTCGGACGTGGTTTATCTGGCTTCCCTTCGTCGTCGGAGCAGCCCTGGTGGGGATGTACTTCGTCCCGGTGTTCGCGCTTCCGACCTTCCTCCTGATTCGTGGTCTCTCTGATGTCACGCGGTCGTTTGCGGGCCAGTACGTCAACGACCGGACAACGACGGTTGGACGAGCGACTGTGTTGAGTGCGATGGCGATGATCAGTGGCCTCGCAGTCGTGCCGTTCCAGCTCGGCAGTGGCGTCCTCTCGGACGTCGTTTCACCGCTGTTCGCCCTCGCAGTTGCCGGTGCCATCCTGATGGGTGGCTCGGTCGTGATTCTGGCGTGGGAGGTTCCCGTCACGGAATCCGGTTCCGCCTGATAGTGATTACTGCGAGTCCGTCCCGCCGTGACCATCCGTGTCGGTGAGGGGAGCCCCTGAACCGGCGGCGTTCGACACCGTCGATGACACTATCCGCAGTAATCACTATGAGTAGAACTGTCCTCAGCAGACAGACGGGACTCCCCCTCGTCAGTCGAGGTCACGTGGCGAACTGGCCGACAGTTCGTGAGGGTGCTCTCTCCCCGCCCACCGAGGCGAGCAGTCTGCAAAACTCGAAACATCAAAACAACCGGGGAACGCGACTACCCGAACGGCCCCATGCCGTCCATGCCGCCGCCGCCTTCGCCCTGCATCTTCTTCATCATCCGCTGCATATCGCCGTCGCCCATCCCCTGGAACTGGTTGAGCGTGCGGTCCATCATCTTGTGCTGCTGGAGCAGCTCCTGGACGGTCTCCTCCTCGGTTCCTGAACCCTGGGCGATGCGCTTGACCTGCGAGGCGCCGATGGAGCGGGGGTCCTCGAGCTCCTCGTCGGTCATCGAATCCATGATGACCTCGAAGTTGCGCATCCGGTCCTGGGTGACGTCCATCGCGTCGTCGGGGAGCTGGTCCATCATCCCGCCGCCCATCCCGGGGATCATGTCCATCACCTGGTCGAGCGGCCCCATCTTGTTCATCGCGTCCATCTGGCGCTGCATGTCCTTCAGGGTGAAACTCCCCTGGAGCATATCTTCGGGCTCCCAGTCGTCCTCGCCTTCCTGGGTCTCGGCCATCGCGCGCTCGACGCGCTCGGAGAGCTGTTTGAGGTCGCCCATCCCCAGCAGTCGGGAGATGAAGCCGTCGGGCTCGAAGCGCTCGATGTCCTGTACCGTCTCTCCGGTCCCGAGGAACGCGATCGAAGAGTCAGTCTCGTTGACGGCCGTCAGCGCCCCGCCACCTTTTGCCGTCCCGTCGAGTTTGGTGATGGCGACGCCGTCGACGCCGATGGCGTCGTCGAACTCACGGGCCTGGGCCTTCGCGCCCTGGCCGATGGCGGCGTCGAGCACCAGCAGGTTCCGGTCGGGATCGACCGCACCCTCAATCTCCTCGATCTCGTCGATGAGGTCGGCCTCGAGCGCGTGCCGACCGGCCGTGTCGACGATGTGGACGTCGGCGTCCGCTGTCGCCTCCAGCCCGTCGCGGGCGATCTGGACGGGATTCTCCGCGTCGGGGTCGCCGTAGAACTGCACCTCGGCGCTTTCGGCCATCTGCTTGGCCTGCTGGTAGGAGCCGGGGCGGAACGTGTCGGTCTGGATGACCGCCGGGCGGAGTCCCTTCTTCGCGAACCACCAGGCGATCTTCGCGGCCGTCGTCGTCTTCCCGGAGCCCTGCAGCCCCGAGAGCATGATCGTCTGAGGCTCGAGCGGGAGCTCGGTCGACTCGCCGACGACGTCGACCATCTCCTCGTAGACGATCTTCAGGATGTGGTCTCGCGCGGAGGTGCCACCGGGTGGCTCCTCGTTCAGCGCGCGTTCCTCGATGCTCGAGGAGAGATCCATCACGAGGTCGACTTCGACGTCGGCCTGGAGGAGCGAGCGCTGAATCTCCTTGACGATCTCCTCGACGTCCTCCTCGTCGAGGCGGGATTTCCCGCGGAGCGTGTCCATCGTGCCCCGGAGGGAGCTACCCAGGTTGTCGAGTACCATCTTACCCGTACGTTGGCGGCCAACCCGTAAACCCTTGTCCGTCGCTGCCGGGCTGTCGCCCCCCGAACCCGGTTATCGGGTGCTGACAGACCCCACCTCGACGGGTGCACCTGTCGGAGCATCTACTTTCTTAACGTTCCGGGCCACGACTCTCTGCATGACGCAGGCCGCCGTCGTACTCCAGTCCGGCGTGAGCGGACTGTTCGACACGCTCGTCTCCATCACCTCGAACGCGGTGGGAAAGCTGGTGTCGGACGTCGTCGCCGCGCTCCCGCGCATCCTCGCGGGGATCATCTTCCTGATCATCGCGGCCCTGGGCATCAAGCTGATCAGGGTCGTGCTCGGCTACTTCCTCAGCCGGACCTTCCCCAACGAGCCGACGGTGTACCGGCAGTTCATCGTCGCCATCGTCATGCTGTTTCTCTGGTTCGGCGTTGGCCTCTCCTTCCTCGCTGTCGTCGGGATGGAACAGATTGCGGCCTCGCTCGGCTCGGCGGCCGGCTTCCTCGCACTGGGTGTCTCCTACGCGCTCTCGAACGTCATCGCCGACGTAGTGGCTGGGGTTTACCTCCTTCGCGACGAGGACTTCATGCCCGGCGACCGGGTCGACATCGGCGGCACCGTCGGCACGGTCCAGAGTATCGAGCTCCGCAAGACCCGGCTTACCGTCAACGACGGCGAGGACACGATGGTCAGGAACAACACCGAGATCGAGAAGAAGTGGACCAAACTCGACGACGTGAACCAGGAACTGGGCCCTTCGGGGGACGAGGCCGACGATGCCTTCACCGACGCCGACCTGAACGACCCCGACGAGTAGCTACCGCTCCTCGACGCTGATGCTGTCGATGTAGTGGGTGGCGTCCGCCTCCCAGACGACGGTGACGCCGACGGCGAGATGGAGCGGTTCGCGCAGCCCGCCGTAGGGCGACCCTGTCACTGTCGACGTGTTCATCCCGGGCTCGGGGAAATCAGCTTCCTCGGTCGGCTCCTCCGGGCCCAGGTAACAGACGAGGTTCCGGAGGGTGTTGAACGACTCCGACTGGCTCCAGGCCGAACAGGAGACGTCGAACCCCGACGCGTCACCGGGGACCGAGAGCTCTGCCTCCGGGCCGACGTGGGCAGCGGTCTCCCAGCCGTCGAGGCCGTCCTCGAACCCCTCGGTGAACAGCGGCCCGTCACCGCAGTTACTGCCGCCGTCGCCCGCTGGCATCGCACAGCCGGCGATCGCGGTTCCGAGTCCGACAGCGGCGCCGGCTCGGAGCGCGTCCCGTCGTATCAGATACATGTCCGTACCGCCCATATCCTGGTACCGCCTCCGGCCCTGCTACCCATTGGTACCGAGTTCAGTTCGCGTCCGCGAGCGTCCACACATCGTGCTCTTCGCCGGTCCGAGTGTCGCGCTCGGCGACGCCAGCGAGCAGGTCGCTGGCGAACTCGGCTGCTTCCGCCAGTTCACTGGGCCGGGAGGCCTCCAGCCGGCCGAGTGCGAGCTCCGCGCCGGTGCCCAGCGCGAGCGGCGGGTCCTCGAGTACGCTGCCGTTGGCGTATACCGCCCGGACCTGCGCCTCGCCGTCCCTGTCGCGCGCGGCGGCGACGGCGTCTGTCCCGACGTCACGGACGACGTCCCGGAGTAGGCGGGTGTACGGCTCGACGGTCGGTGACTCGCCGTGTTCGGTTCGGTAGCGCCGAAGCTCCACATCGATGTGTCGGCGCGCCTCGTCGGGGTCGTCGACGACGGCGCCACCGCAGTCGTCGAACTCGAGCATCCGGTCGGCGCTGGTGCTCGCGATGGTGGTGCCACGGACGACGGTGCGGTCGGCGGCGACGACGACGCCCGCGTCGCTCTCGAAGGCGATAACTGTCGGCATGAACGGGGGTTGGAGCCCCCGAGAGAAAGGCCTACTCCTCGGCCAGCAGGTCGTCGACCAGCGCCTCGGGGTCGAACTCCTGGATGTCGTCGTACCCCTGGCCCGTTCCGAGGAAGAGGACGGGCCTGCCCGTGACGTGGGCGATGGAGATCGCGGCACCGCCCGAAGAGTCGGCGTCGGCTTTCGTCAGCACCGTGCCGTCGATTTCGGCGGCGTCGTTGAACTCCTTGGCCCGCTCGACAGCGTCCTGTCCGGCGACGGCCTCGTCGACGAACAGCGTCATCTCGGGCTCGACGACCCGGTGGATCTTCGAGAGCTGCGTCATCAGGTCGTTGCTGGTGTGGAGTCGACCCGCGGTGTCGCCCAGCACCACATCCACGTCGTTGGCCTTCGCATACTCCACGCCGTCGTAGATGACTGCGGCAGGGTCGCCGCCCTGTTCGTGGGAGATGATCTTCCGGCCAACGTTCTCTGCGTGTTTCTCGATCTGCTCGTTCGCACCGGCGCGGTAGGTGTCCCCGTTCGCGAGCACCGAGCTATACCCCCGGTCACCGAGCCATTCGCTCAGCTTGGCGATGGAGGTGGTCTTGCCGACGCCGTTGACGCCCGTAAACACGATAGTGACCGGCTTCTCGGCGTCGGCGATGCGCTGCTCGAAGTCGAACTGGCCGACAGAAATCACGTCGACCAGCGCGTCGTGGAGCGCATCCTCGACGAGTTCGGCCGTCGTGTCGACCTGTTTGCGGCTCTCACCGATGAGCGTCTCCCGAACCGTATCGAGGATCTCCTCGGCGACGCTCATCTCCACGTCGCTCTCGAGCAGCGCCATCTCCAGCGACCACAGCGGCTCCTCGAGGTCCCCCTCTTCGATGATGACTCGCCCAGTCGCAAACGCAGCTGCCTGGCGGAGTCGACCGGGGCTGTCGCTCTCGTCCTCGGTGGACTCACGTTCCGGGGCGCCCGCAGGCGTTGCCGGCTCGTCCGCTTCCTCAGCCGCGGACACGGAGTCAGCGGTTTCCGCGTCTGCCTCGGCTGCTTCGGCCTCGGCTGCTGCCTCCTTCTCCTCGACCTCCTCCTCGACCTCGTCGCGGAACGAGCCGAGTTTCTCCTTCAGTCCGTCGAACATGGGACCTTACTGGTCGCCGCCTTCTTCCTGCTGCTGCATCTGCTGCATCTGCTGCTGCTGCATCTGCTGCTGCATCTGCTGGGCGCGCTGCTCGATCTGTGCACTCTCCTCTTCGAGCTCGTTGATCTCCGCCTGGACCTCGCTGATACGGTCGTCGAGGGCCTCCTTCTTCGACTCGAGGGCGTCCTCGGCGTCCTCGCGGTCCTGCTCTGCAGCGTAGCCGCCGCCGAGTCCGACGATGATCTCGTCGACGTCGTCGACCTCCGCGCGGACGTAGGCGCCGCCGCCGAGGGGCACCTGCACTGTCGAGCCGCTCTCGAGCGTGTTGATCGCCTCGATGGCGTCGTCGACGCCGGTTTTCTCGTCGCGGAACTCCGCGATCTCTTCCTCTTTGGCCTGTATCTCGGCGTCGATCTCCTCGAGCTCCTGGGAGAGCTGCTGCAGCTGCTGCTGACCACCACCCATCATGCGGCGGTCACCTCCGTAATCTCGATCTGGGTCCGCTTCAGGTTGTGTTCGGCGCCGAACTGCGAGAGCGTGTGCTCGCGTGCGACGTCCTCGTTCTCCGCGTCGATGCTCCGTTCGAACGCCTGCTGACCCTCCCGGGCCTCGAACGTACCGCTCACAGTAAACTGGCTCATAGTCGAAAAGTCGGCGGGCGAATGGGAAGTAGCTTCCGAAAGGCGGAGGATTGGGCTGACGCGCCGAACCCAAGGCGTGGGACTGTGCTGTCCACGCCAAGTTTCGACCACGGTGGCGCCGCTGGCCCGGTATCGTGACCGGTGAGCGTCAGAAAAACCAGCCGACTCAGTCGAGATAGCCGAGCGTGTCTTCGATGCGGCCCAGCTCCGGCCCGGTCGTGTCGTGGCCGACGACGTACCCCTCGTCGTTGGCGACGACGCCTGAACCGACCAGTGGCCCGCCGTAGTTGATCGTCCCCACGTCGGCGTAGACGTCGAGCAGCTCCTCCAGCGCTTCCAGCTCCGGTTCACGGGATTGGGGGTGACAGAGCACCCCCCTGGTGGTCGCCGCGGCGGCGGTGCCGACCGTCCGGACATCGCCAAGTGACCCCTGTTCGACGGGCACCTCCAGCGCCTCCTCGACCGCGCCGACCTGCTCCGCTGTCAGCTCCGGATGGACGTAAGCGCCGCCGTTGTTCGCGAGCACGACGTTCCCGGCAGCGTTGATACGGCCGGGAAGGCCGTGCACTGGCAGGCCGGTCGCGTCCTCGATGCGGTCGCGCTCCCGGTCGGTCACTCGGCCGGAGACGAGCAGCCCGTTCTCGTTCCCGGTTGCGAGCGCGCCGACGGTGTTGGAGCCGGCGACGGTCGTCCGGACGGCGGGGACGCCAAGCTCCTCGACCATTCCCTCGACGACGGAGTCGTCGGTATCGGGCCGAATCAGCAGACAGTCGTTCGTCGCTCTGGCAAAAACCCCGACGTACGAAGAGCCAGCGAAGGCCGCGCGGAACACGTTACTCTGCGGGTTCGGCTTCGACGACCGTCTCGCCTTCCTCGTCGAAGCGAGCGGCCCGGACCCGAATCTTGCTCGGGGGCTTCTTTCGCCCCCGGTCCCAGATTACCTCGTTGACCGCCGGGTCCAGTCGGACCTCGTCCTCCTCGGCGGAGAACGCCTTTGCGAGGTGCTCCCGGATGATGCTCATCGCGCGGTCCGCGCGCTGTCCCTTGGAGGCCTTCTTCGCGTCGCGGAGCGGGACGGTGACGACCCGCTCCTCGAAATCACTTGCGCTCATTACTCGTCGAGGTCAGAGCGCCGCCAGTTACGCCGCTTCGGGTTGCGGGTGACTTCCATGTCGGTTTTCATCATGACCCACGCTGGCACGCGTGAGTTCTGCTTCGTCTTCTTTCCGAGTCGCTTCTTCTGTGCCTTCGATTTTTTCCCCATAGTGCCCGGAGGTTCCGTCGCTCGACGTAAAACGCTGTCTATCCCGTATGTTCCGTTCCCGGCAGCGATTCGTACCCGAGGTGAACAGGGAGTGAAACGGCCGCGCCCGTGCGCGAGGCGCGGTGCACACCACAGGCCCGGTGGTTCCCGTCGAGCAGTATCGGCGGCCACTCGCCGTCGCGTTGCCAGCCCACGGCGGCACCGAACTCCCGGTCATCGTGCTCGGCGAACCACGCGATTTTCTCCGCCGCGTCGGGGAAGTCGGCGTCGACGGACCGGCCACGGTGTCATCGACGGTGTCGAACGCCGCCGGTTCAGGGGCTCCCATCACCGACACGG
>NZ_JAZKRY010000089.1:0-11371 GCF_036626355.1 Halolamina sp.
GCTTTGTCTCTTGAGGTGCCTCGGTGTGGCGAGAGCCACCGTCGCGGCGCTCGCCCCTGATAGTGATTACTGCGAGTCTGTCCCGCCGTGACCATCCGTGTCGGTGAGGGGAGCCCCTGACCCGGCGGCGTTCGACACCGTCGATGAACCTATTCGCCGTAATCACTATCAGTCGTTGGGCGTCGTGAGCGATTCGTGGTCGATCGGCCGGTAGACCCGGCTGCTGAACAGCGACCCGATTGCAGCGACGGCAATGAGCATCGCGGCTGCGAGATAGAGGAAGCTCTGCTGGAGGCTACTCTCCTCGGCTACGTACCCAATGATAATTGGCGCCATCGCGCTGACGAGGTGGCTGATGGTGTGGAGATAGCCGAAGGTACGCCCCTCACGAGAGGGTGGTGTCACGTCGTTCATGAGGGCATCGCGTGCCGGTGTCCAGCCCCAGTTCGCCGCACCGAGAACCAGCAGCACGCCCAGTAAGAGGAGCGGTGTGAGGGTGCCGGTGGCAAGCACGACCAGCACTACCGCAGCCGTGATGAAGAAGGTGATCAGGACCGTACGGTGGTCGTGTCGGTCGACGAGATGACCGGTGAGTAACTGGAAGAACGCGGCGATTAGGAAGACCGCGGTGAAATAGACGTTCGCAAACGACTCCGGGGTAAGCGTCATCGACCCGAACGCGAACGAGTAGCCGTAGACGACCACCAGGAACGTCGGGAGGAACGTCTTGAGCCCCTTCTCGGAGAAGGCGCGGGCGACGAAGAAGACCAACAGTGCGACCATCGGGTAGACGTAGTGGCGGCGATCGCTCGCGGTCTCATCGGGGGTTGTCTCCGTCGGTTCAGCGTCCTCGTCTTCCGCCTCGGCGGCGCGCTGGTCGGCCGGCCGACTCTCGAACCACGCCTGCGACATGGCATAGAAGAGCCCGAGCGCGTAGACGAGGCCGACCACGCCGAACAGGAGGAAGATATCGCTCCACTGGACGACGAGAATCAGGATGGCGATGGACATCGGTGCCGCCGCGTCGCCGATCTTCGCGGCGCTTCCCCAGACGCCGTAGGCGCTCCCGACCCTGTCAGCGGAGACGTTCGTCGCAACGAGGGGGTAGCCGATCGGGTGTATCGCGCTTGCGCCGACGCCTGCGATGAGGACACCGAGCCCCATCAGGACGAACTGCAGGGTAAACGAAGCGCCCAGCAGCGTGAACGCGGCGGCATCGGGCGAGACGAGCTGCGGCGCAATAGCGAAAACGGCGTACCCCAGTCCCATCACTCCGATGCTGGGCGGGAGGATGAACCGGCGGTCGTAGCGGTCGGCGAGGATGCCCATCGGGGTCTGCCCGAAGCCCGAACCGAGGTAGTAGATGCTCACGAGCGCGCCCAGTTTCCACAGCGGATACGGGAAATCGAGCGCGATGATCGGAAGAACCGGCGGCAGGATGCGGAAGATGTGCTGGATGAAATGGATGGAACTCATGCTCACCACGAGCCGCCAGTTCCGCCCGTTGTTCTCCATTGAGTTTGAGTCCCCAATCCATCGTACGTAGACTCTTCGGATAAATCATTTGCAAGATGACACTTCTTTTTGTGAAAACGTGACGGGCAAGGGTGATGCAGGAGCGTCACCCAGTATGGTCCCAGTCGGAGTGCTGAACTCATAGTGATTACGGCGAATAGGTGCATCGACGGTGTCGAACGCCGCCGGGTCAGGGGCTCCCATCACCGACACGGATGGTCACGGCGGTACCGAATTACGCACGACCGTATGACACCCCCACGGACCCGAACGACGCGATCGGTTCGACTCGGATGCCCTCCGCACGATACTCGATGGCAATTGCGCCCCCGGACGCTCGTTGTTCGACCCGTGCTCAGACTCACCAACAACGTGCTTCACAGGAGCGATTGGTCCAGTTCCCGCACCCGCTACACCCGTCCGTCGTCGCGTTCGGCCTGCTCGGCGTGTTTCTCCAGTTCCCCTTTCAGTTCGGCGGCCTCGAACGTGTGGTCGGGGCGGATGCTCACGAAATCAATGAACTCCCGGGCAGCGAGCAGCTCCTCGGTGTCGTAGGCGCTTGCCGCGGCGGCGATTGCTGCGCGGGCGCCAATGTGTGGTTCCAGCGCCGCGAGCGCGCAGGCGAGATCGTACGAGCGCGCCGAGACCATCGAGTACTCGGGCCGGTGCTCGTCGCCACGGACGTTGGTGGCGTCGATGAAGTAGATCTCATCGTCGACGACCAGCACGTTCTCGGCTCGCAGGTCGCCGTGGGCCAGCCCGTTCTCGTGCATGCGTTTGAGCGCCGCGAACACGTCGGGGGCCCGTTTGCGCTCGACCTCCTCGGGGAGCTCACCAAGTGTGGCGAACTCGTGGATGAACTCCATCACCAGGACGCCCATCCCGTCGATCTCGAGTGCCTCGACCGGCTCTGGGGCGTTCAGCCCGATCTCGCGCAGTCGCTCGGTCGCCTCGAGTTCGTGTTCGGCCATCTGGTAGGGAGTCCCGAAGTGACCGAAAAACCCCTCCGTCCCCGAGGAGAACGCGCCGATGTTTCGGCTCGTGGTGAACAGCGTGTGGACGAAGGAGTTCTGCTCGGTGACGACTTTGACGAAGAACTCGTCGTCGATGACCATCGGCGTCGAGAGCCAGTTGTCGGCCTCCAGAAACCGGACGTGAACGGTATCCCTGTCGTAACGCCTGGCCAGTTCCCGGACGACGGACTCGAGCCGCGACCACTCCAGCCGGCCACGGACGAGTTTCCGCAGTTGCATTAGCGGGGGGTAGGTGGCGGCGGGTATAAACGCCTGTGGCCGGAAGCATGCGAAGGACGTCTCGTGGGGGGTCCGACACCACCGGGATGCTGGCTGATCGACCGCGGTACCCGTTCGGTCTCGTTGTAGCCCAGAACCGTCGACGGACCGAGCGTGGGCGCGTAGTACGGTACCAGGGGGTACTCCCAATATTCTAATCAGCCCACCTCACCAGCCACCCCACCACGCTTAATCCCGCCCCCACCGAAACGCCAGCCATGATTTCGAGCAGACGCATGGCCGCCGTGGACCGGAACGCCGCGGCCCTCGGCGTTCCCCTCCGTGTCCTGATGGAATCCTCGGGCAACGCCGTCGCCCGGCGGGTCCAGGAACTCACGGACCCGGGCGATGCCGTTGCCCTGGTCGCCGGGCGGGGGAACAACGGTGGCGACGCACTCGCTGCTTCACGCTTCCTCGACGACCGAGACTCGACCGTCCACCTCCTTGGGCGGCCTGAGAGCATCACCACCGACATCGCCCGTGCGAACTGGGATGCCCTGCAGGCCAGTGAGTGCGACACTCGCGTCGTCGCCGACTCCCGGGCGTTCTCGTTCGAGCGGCCGGACCTCATCGTCGACGCGATGCTCGGCACCGGTATCACGGGTACCCTTCGGGAACCGGAGGCGACCGTCGCCCGCGCCATGAACGATGCTGCAGCCCCCATCCTCGCTGTGGACGTTCCCTCAGGTGTCGATGCTGATACCGGTGCAGCCGAGGCTGTCGCCGTCGACGCCGAACACGTTGTCACCTTCCACGAGCAGAAGCCCGGGCTCGCAGGCCACGGTGACGTTGTCGTCGCCGACATCGGCATCCCAGCGGCTGCAGAGACACTCGTCGGACCCGGTGACGTCGCAGTCCTCCCCGAGACAGGGGGACAAAAAGGCGACAGCGGCCGAGTGTTCGTCATCGGGGGCGGCCCCTACACCGGTGCGCCGGCACTCGCCGCGGGCGCAGCGCTCTCCTCGGGTGCGGATCTCGCCTTTCTGGCCTGCCCCGAGTCAGTGTTCGACCCCATCGCGGGCTACTCGGAGGACCTCATCGTTCAGCCATACGGCGGCGAGGACAGCGGCGGCTCCCATCTCCAACCCTGCCATGTTCCAAAGCTGCTCGACACCGCTCACCGCCACGACGATATCGTCGTTCTCGGTCCGGGACTCGGCCGGCACGAGGAGACCCACGAAGCCGCTCGGCAGTTCCTCGCCGGCTTCGAGGGCTGCGGCGTCGTCGACGCCGACGCGCTCCCGCTGGTTCCCGACGTCGAGACCGATGCGACGCTCGTCCTGACACCCAACCGCTCAGAGCTTGCCGAACTCGGCGGGCCCGAGACGGAGGAGCTGGTCGCACAGACCGACGAAATCGGTCGCCTCGCGGCTGAGTTGGGCCACGTCGTCCTCGCGAAGGGGGAAGTAGATGTCATCTCCGACGGTGCGGAAACCCGGCGCTGCCGGGCTGGGACTCCGGGAATGACCGTCGGTGGCACGGGTGATACGCTGGCGGGAATCACGGCGGCGCTGCTGGGGCGGGCTGAGCCGTTCGACGCCGCCTGTGCCGCGACTGCCGTCAACGGGCGCGCCGCGGAGCTGCTCGACCGGGGGACCGGTCTCCGCGCGACAGAACTCCAGAAGACTATCCCGACAGCGCTCCGAGGGGAGGGTAATGAGTGAACAGGAGGACGCGAGCACGGAGGGAACCGACGGCGACGAACTTACCCATACGACCGAGGCGGGCGACGTGCAGATGGTCGACGTGGGCGAGAAGCCCGACACCGGTCGGCGAGCAGTCGCACGCGGCGAGATTCATCTCACCCCGCCAACTATCGACGTCGTCCGGCGCGACGACGTGGAGAAAGGCGACGTGCTCGCGACGGCCCGCGTCGGGGCGGTCCAGGCCGTCAAACACACCTGGGAGACCATCCCGATGTGCCACCAGATCCCGATCACGAACGTCGAGACCGAGTTCGACGTGGCCGACGACCGGGTGACGCTCGAGGTCGCCGTCGAAACGACGGGGAAAACCGGCTGCGAGATGGAGGCCCTGGAAGGCGTGACGACCGGGCTGAACGTCGTCTGGGACATGGTGAAAGCCGCCGAGAAGGAGGTCGTCGAGAGCGACCCCGATGCTGGGGTCGAGGCCAGCGGCTACCCGGGGACCAGAATCACCGACGTCGAGGTCGTGAGCAAGGAAAAGCGGTCCCTGGAGTAGCCCGGGGCCCGGTCTTCGTCGTTGAACGGCTCGGGCGAGCTGGGAACGCTCGTCAACGCAGCAACTATTATGAGGATGCCCTGTTTCCGAGAGAATAGTATGTGTCGGGAGACGAACCGCGAGCCGGCGTGGGTATCTGCGATACGCCTCGCGATGCTGGAGGGGCACGTGACGGTGGAGGCGGTTATCGAAGAAGCCAACCTCGTCGCCGGCCGCGAACGCACCGTCGAGGACGTACTCGAAACGATGCTCGATCGCAACCTGCTCGCGAATCCCGGTGCCGACGGGGTGTACGTCCCGGGCCCGGTGCTTCTCGAATCCGGCCGGTTCGAGCAGAATTTCGATCAGGCCTCCGACGGCGGGGCGCACCGCTGGAACTCCGCCGTCTAACGCCGAGCGCTCGATCTCCCCCGACTCGAGGCGGTTCACAGGCAGAGACGCCACGGCACACTACGTATTCCCATAGCGTAAACTATGTATTAACTACGACCATACGTCACGTTAATGGGCACGCTCGCGGACACCAAGATCTCCGAGAAGAACCTGACAACCATCCCGAAGCCGGTGCGGAGCTTCCTCGATCTCGAGGTCGGTGACCGTGTCGAGTGGCACGTCGAGAACGGCGATATCGTCGTCAAGAAACTCGAGACGGAGGCGTAGCGACCGGAAGCTGTGAAGGATCGACCGGGAGGCTGCAGAGCACCGACTGGAGCCCGACCTGCCGGACGCGATGTCAGTGTTCGATGACTGGGAAGGGGACGACCCCGACCGTCTCACCCGCGTCGAGAGCTTCTCGCGTGAGCACGAAGCCGTCGGCACGGGTCGCCCGCGTGCTTGAGGAGAGGACGCTGGGGTCGAACGTTTCATCGTACACCGGCAGCGGCGAGTCGACGTGACCAAGCGGCATCGCCTCGCCGTCGTCGAGGCTGACCGGAATACCGTAATCGAACCCCTCGACAGCGATATCGACGTCGCGGGCGAACGTCGCGGGAACGGTTGGAAGCGCCATCGACCCGGTGAAGAACGGTCGAGCGACCAGCGACGTGACGAGGTGGGCGCCGACGGGCTTGCCCGGGATAGCAAACACCACCGCATCCTGGTCGTCGAGTTCCGCGACGGCGATGGGTTTGCCGGGGCGGAGTGCAACCCTGTGGAACAGGACGTCGCCGAGCTCGCGTAACGCCCGGATGACGTAATCCTTCTCCCCAACGCTGGTACCGCCGGTCGTGACCACCACGTCGTACGTCCCGGCGAGGGTCGCGATTCGGTCCCGAACCCGTTCGTACTCGTCCGGCACGCTCCCCTCGTAGGTTGGGGCGTGCCCCCACGCGCGCACGAGTCCCGCGAGCATCGGCGAATCCAGATCACTGTGGCGCCCCTCGTGAATCTCGGTCCCGGTCGCGAGCAGGCCGACGCGGGCTGGCTCCAGTACGGGGACCGAATCGAAGCCCAGGTCGCCGAGGAGGATGGCGTCTTTCGCCCCGAGCCGCTCGCCCGCGTCGAACAGCTGTTCGCCCTCTGCGACGTTGCTCCCGCGCTCGTAGACGTAGGTCCCGGGGGAGATCGGCGGCCCGTCGAGAGCGCCATCGCCGATCTTCGCTTCTTCCTGTTTGAGGACAGCGTTCGCGTATCCGGGGACCGGCGCACCGGTGAAGATGCGGACGGCCTGGCCCGATTCCAGCGCCAGCGGCTCGTCTTCCGGATAGGTTTCCTCGTCGACCAACTCGTAGGGGTACCCCTCGGATGCGTCGAACGCGTAGCCGTCCATCGTCGCCTTGCTCACTACTGGAATCGCCTCGGGCGCCGTAATCGGCTCCGCAAGCGTTCGACCGCCGCTTTCGGCGAGCTCGACGCGGTCTCTCCCCCGTCGGTCGAGCGTCTGCTCTCTGAGCTCGCGGACCGTGTTCGCACCTGCCTGCCAGCTGCGCAGCTCGTCGTGGCTGTGGCCCTCAGTCATGGCTGGGTCGCTCGGTGAAGACTATCATATTCGTTTCATCGTATTCACCAACCTTTATGTGACTGTCAATCGCTTCCATGATCGTAGTAATAGTGTGCTCATAGGGAAGGTATATAAAAATGAACCGAACACACAGCGGACGACGGAAACAACGCAGAGGCACTGAACGATGAAGTTCGACGGCGAGTTCGAACTCGAGGACGTTCCACCGGAGGAAGCCTGGGTTGTGCTCTCAGACCCGGTCGCGGTCCGGGATTCACTGAAGGGCTGTCAGTTCATCACGCCGATGGACGACAGCTTCGAGTGGGACAACTACGAACCCGAGGCCGACATCCAGACGCTACCGGAGGCGGAAGCCGAGGCCGTCGCGGACCGGGCGTTCAAGACGGGCCAGAAGTATGCGGCGCTGATGCAGGTCGGCGTGGGCAGCGTCAAGCCGAAGTTCGAGACGACGGTCAGCATCGAGGACCGCGATGAAGAGGAGTTCAAGATGACCGCTACGGGCTCTGGCTCGGCCAGTTCCAGCAGCTTCAGTATGGAGTCCGGGATGTATATCACACCCCAGGAGGACGGCGACGGCTCCAGCATCGAGTGGTGGACCGAGGCCGACATCACCGGGCGTATCGCGCAGCTCGGCGGGCGCGTCATCAACCCGGTAGCGAACAAGATCGTGAACGACTTCTTTAGCTCCATCGAGAAAGAGATGACCGACGTCGAGGAGACAGAATCGGGTGTCACGGACAAGATCCGGGGGATGTTCGGATGAAGTCAGCCCCGTTCGAACTCCACGAACCGACGACGGTCGACGAGGCCGTCAGCCTCATCGAGAGCCTCGACGACCCGACGATCCTGGCCGGCGGGCAGAGCCTGGTGCCGATGCTGCGGTTCCGGCTGGCGAACCCCGACGTAGTCGTCGATATCAACAACATCGACGCGCTGGACTACCTGGAGGAGGACGACGAGTATCTGCACATCGGCGCGCTGGCCCGGCACGTCGACGTCGAGCAGTCGGAACTGATCGCCGACAACTACGGCAGCTTCGCCGATTCGGCGCCGCTCATCGCCGACCCCCAGATCCGCAACCGCGGGACGGTTGTGGGGTCAGTTGCCCAGGCCGACCCAAAGGGCGACTGGGGCAGCGTCCTCATCGCCCACGACGGCGATGTCGTCGTACAGGGGCCGGACGGCGAGCGAGCCATCCCTGCTGACGAGTTCTTCCTGCTTCCCTACGACACCACACTGGGCGAGAACGAGCTCATCACCGAGGTACGGGTACCGACACCCGTTCCCAACGAAGGAAGCGCGTACCACAAACTCAAACGGAAAACCGGCGACTACGCGATGGCCGGCTCCGGCGTCAGACTGGTTTTCGAGGACGATGGCACCATCGAGCGAGCAGGTATCGGCCTGACGGCCGTCGACATTACCAACGCCCGCGCCTCCGACGCAGAGGAGCATCTGGAGGGCGAGCAACCGAGCGCCGAGCTCTTCGAAGAGGCCGGCGAACTGGCCGCAGCGCAGTCCAACCCCGAATCAGACGAGCACGGCGACGCGAGCTACAAGGAGCGGATGGTCGACGTCCTCACCCAGCGGGCGCTGGCTGATGCGGCCGAGCGCGCCGGGTTCGTCAAACGGAGGGTATCACAGTGACAGACACACGAGAGATTACACTCACCATCAACGGCACAGAGCAAACACTGGAGGTCGAACCGCGGCGCCTGCTGGTCCACGCGATCCGAGAAGACCTGGACATGACCGGGACCCACATCGGCTGTGACACCGGCAACTGCGGCGCCTGTACGATTCTGAAGGACGGGGAACCAGTCAAATCCTGCCTGCTGTTCGCGGCCCAGGCCGACGGCGCGGAGATCATGACCGTCGAGGGGATGGAAGATCTCCCCGAAGCCGACGATCTCCACCCCCTGCAGGAGGGGTTCCGCGAGGAGCACGGGCTCCAGTGTGGCTACTGTACGCCGGGGATGCTGATGGCCGGCAAAGCGCTGCTGGACGAGAACCCCCATCCCGAAGAGGACGAGATTCGCGACGCCATCAGCGGCAACCTCTGTCGCTGTACCGGCTACCAGAACATCGTTCGGTCCATCGAGTACGCCGCCGATGAACTGGAGAACCGCACGGCGGCCGACGGTGGCACGGTGACCGCGGCAGCTGACAACGGTACCGGCACAGCGGCCGGCGACAGCGACGGACCGGCCGTCGGCGGCACGTTCGCTGGCGACGCGGACACGTTCTGTGGCCGTTCGGACTGCTGTGGCGGTCCCGAGACTGAATCGGCGCACAACGGAGACGACCACCAGTTCGAGACGGAGTACCTCAGCGAGGCGGATGACACATGAGTAGCGATAGTGATCAGATACCCGAGGCCGAGACCGAGTATCAGCACCCGGAGGACGACGGGCCGAACCCGGAGAAACACAGCGGCCACGGCCGCGGCGGGATGGGCGAGGAGGTCAACCGCAAAGAGGACAAGCGGTTCATCACCGGGCGAGGCAACTACATCGACGACATCAAGAAACCCGGGATGCTCCACTGTGAGATCGTTCGCAGTCCGCACGCCCACGCCCGCATCGAGGAGATCGACGGCTCACGCGCGGAGGCGATGGAGGACGTCGTCGCCGTCATGACCGCCGACGACCTGCTGGAGCACGACCTGGCGACGATGCCGACGCTGATGGACGACACCCAGGACGTGCTGGTCAACGACAAGGTGAAGTTCCAGTCCCAAGAGGTCGCGGCCGTCATCGCCAAAGACCGCTACGCCGCAAAGGACGGCGCCCAGAAAGTCGAAGTCGAGTACGACGTGCTCGAGCCGGTAATCGGCGCCGAGAAGGCGCTCGAGGAGGACGAGCCGGTCATCCGTGACGAACTCGAGGACCAGGAGGACAACCACATCTTCGACTGGGAAACTGGCGACAAAGAACAGACCGAGAAAGTGTTCGACGCCGCCGACGTCACCGTCGAGGAGGACATGTACTACCAGCGGCTCCACCCGGCGCCAATCGAGACCTGTGGCGCCGTCGCCGACTGGGACCCTGGCAAGGACAAGATGACGGTCCACCTCACCTCGCAGGCGCCCCACGCCCACCGGACGCTGTTCTCGCAGGTGTCGGGTATCCCCGAGCACAAAGTCCGCATCGTCAGCCCCGACGTGGGCGGCGGCTTCGGCAACAAGGTACCCATCTATCCGGGCTACGTTGTCGCCGCCGCTGCGTCCTACGTCCTCCAACAACCGGTGAAGTGGGTCGAGGAGCGTTCGGAGAACATCCAGACGACCGGCTTCGCGCGGGACTACGACATGACCGGCGAGATCGCCGCCAGCGAGGACGGCGAGATCACCGGGATCAAGGTCGACGTGCTCGCCGACCACGGCGCGTACAACGCGGCGGCCCAACCCTCGAAGTTCCCGGCAGGCTTTTTCAACATCTTCACGGGCTCCTACGACATCGAGGCGGCCTACGGCTCGCTGACAGCGGCCTACACGAACACGGCACCCGGCGGCGTTGCCTATCGGTGTTCGTTCCGGGTGACCGAGGCCGTCTACCTCATCGAGCGAATGGTCAAGCGATTGGCCCAGGAGCTCGACATGGATCCGACGGAGCTCCGGCGGAAGAACTTCATCCCGAAGGAGGCGTTCCCGTACGAGTCCGCGACTGGCTGGAACTACGACTCCGGGGACTACGGGAAAGCGCTCGACAAGGCCATGGAGATGGCCGACTACGAGCATTATCGAGAGGAGCAACAGCGCCGCATCGACGACGACGCGGACAAGCTGCTCGGCATCGGCGTCTCCTCGTTCACCGAGGTCGTCGGCGCCGGTCCCGGGAAGACGTGTGACATCGCCGGTATCGAGATGTTCGACTCCGCCGACATCCGGGTGAATCCGACCGGGAACGCGGTGGTCCGCGTCGGCGTCCAGACCCAGGGACAGGGCCACGAGACGACGTTCGCACAGATCGTCGCGGAGGAGCTGGGGATGGACGTGGACAACATCACCGTGGAACACGGCGACACTGACACTGAGCCCTACGGCCTCGGGACGTACGGTTCGCGGTCGACGCCTGTCGCGGGCGCCGCCGCCGCGGTGGCGGCACGCAAGGTCCGCGAGAAGGCCAAAGCCATCGCCGCGAACGAACTCGAAGCCGCCGAAGAGGACATCGAGTGGGACCGCCAGTCGGGCGAGTTCCACGTCGCAGGCGCACCCGACCGCTCGACCACCATCACGGAGATCGCCGCGGGCGCCTACATGAACCACCCGGAGAGCGAGGAGCCCGGGCTCGAGGCCGTCAACTACTACGATCCGCCCGAGATGACGTATCCGTTCGGCTCGTACATCGTGGTCGTCGAAATCGATCGCGAGACCGGCGAGGTCGAGTTCGAGAAGTTCGTC
>NZ_JAZKRY010000090.1:0-11348 GCF_036626355.1 Halolamina sp.
CGGGTCGGGCGACGACGACCCGGACCGAGCAGGCGGGTCGGGCGACGACGACCCGGACCGAGCAGGCGGGTCGGGCGACGACGACCCGACCTACCTCTTCATCCCGAACGCGGGCCACGACGAGCAGATGGAAGAGCGCTGGGTCGACTACCGCGACGAACACGACCTCGACGCGACCGTGAGCAACGTCACGGAGAACTGGGCGATGTTCGCGGTCCAGGGGCCCGAGGCCCCGGACCTCGTCGTGGACGCCGTCGCCGACACCGACGCCGTCAACGACCTCTCGAACTTCGAGGCGATGTGGACGGAGGTGGCCGGCGCGGAGTGCTGGGTGGCCCGCACGGGCTACACCGGCGAGGACGGCTTCGAGGTGCTCGCCCCGTGGAACGCCGCCGAGGCGGTCTGGGACGAGTTCGACTGCCAGCCCTGCGGGCTCGGCGCACGCGACACGCTGCGGATGGAGATGGGCTTTCTCCTCTCGGGGCAGGATTTCAACCCCGTGGAGAACCCGCGGACGCCCTACGAAGCCAACGTTGGTTTCACCGTGAAACTGGACACCGAGTTCGTCGGCCGGGACGCACTCCAGGCCCAGAAGGAGGCGGGCGTCGAGGAGATCTTCACCGGCATCACGCTGCAAGAGCGCGGCGTCGCCCGCAACGGCTACGACGTGACCCACGACGGCGAGGTCGTCGGGGTCGTCACGAGCGGGACGATGAGCCCGACGCTCGAGGAACCGATCGCGCTGGGGTACCTGCCCAGCGAGCTGGATGACGGCACCGAAGTCGGCGTCGTCATCCGCGGCGACGAGAAACGCGCGACAGTCACCTCACCCCCCTTCATCAAATGAGCTTCGACGTTCCCACCGACCGACAGTATCTCGAATCGCACGAATGGGCGACGACCGACGAGCCGGTCCGCATCGGCATCTCGGATTTCGCGCAGGACGAACTCGGCGACGTAGTGTTCGTCGAACTGCCCGACGAGGGCGACGAGATGAGCCACGACGAATCGTTCGGCGTCGTGGAGTCCATCAAAGCCGTCTCGGACCTCTACGCCCCGGTTTCGGGCGAGGTCGTGGCAGTCAACGAGATGCTCCACGACCAGCCCGAACTGGTCAACGAGGAGCCGTACGGCGACGGCTGGATGATCGAAGTCGAGCCCACCGACGAGAGCGAGTTCGACGACCTGCTGACCGCCGAGGAGTACGAGAACCAGATCGCGTGACGCCACACCACTGGCCGTAACCAGAACACGTTGCGCGGCATCACTTTTCTACACGGCGCGTTACCACGTCGCACAGATACCCCCGCTTGCGCGCCGGATGCGGCACGTCTTTGTGCCCCACCCACCACTATGCAGACAACAGATGCACGGCGATTCTCACCGTGACGGAGGGCGCAGATGAGGGAGACAGGAAGCCCGTTCGCACCACACACAGATGAAGAAACCGCGGCGATGCTCGACGCCGTCGGCGTCGACAACGAAAAAGCGCTGTTCGATATCCCTGACCCCGTCGCGTTCGACGGCGAGTTGGGAATCGAGGGCCGCAGCGAGCAGGGAATCCGCCGCGAGATGGCGGATCTGTTCGCGAAGAACGACGATCTGACGGAGTTCCTCGGACGGGGGCACTACGAGCATTACGTGCCGAGCGTCATCGAGAGCCTCTCGAAGCGCTCGGAGTTCCTCACATCCTACACCCAGTATCAGCCGGAGATCACCCAGGGGTTCCTGCAGGCGCTGTTCGAGTATCAGTCGATGCTGGTGGAGCTGACGGGCCTCGGCATCGCCAACTGCTCGATGTACGACGCCGCCACCGCGCTCGGCGAGTCGGCGCTGCTGGCCGAGCGCGTCCGGTCCGCGGAGGGCAACACCGTGCTCGTGCCCGAGACGCTGCGGCAGGGGAAACGCTCGGTACTCCAGAACTACGTCGACGGCTCTGCCCTCGTCGTCGAGTCCTACCCCACTGCGGAGGGGACGGCCGACGTTGTCGGCCTCGAAGACGCGGTAGACGACGATACCCTGTTCGTCTACGCTGAGACCCCCACTGTTCGGGGCTGTATCGAGCCCGAACTGGAGACCATCGGCGAAATCGCCGACGAGGCAGGCGCGGTGTTCTGTCTCGGCAGCGACCCAGTCGCACTGAGTCTGCTCCAGGAGCCGGCGAGCGTCGGCGCCGACGTCGTCGTTGGCGAAGCGGACGTGCTCGGCCTCCCCACTGCGTACGGGATGGGCCTGGGCCTCTTTGCGTGCAAGGAGTCGTTCCTCCGGCAGGTGCCGGGGCGACTGGTCGGCGCCAGCGAGGACAGCGAGGGGACGCGTGCGTACACGCTCACGCTCCAGACCCGTGAACAGCACATCCGCAAACAGCGTGCCACCTCGAACATCTGCACCAATCAGGCCTGGGTGGCACTCCGGGCCGCGATGCACGCCGCGTATCTCGGCGCTGACGGCCTCACGGGGCTCGCAGAGGACTGTGTCTCGCTGGCCAGCGGACTCGCGGCCGATCTCGATGCCGTCGACGGCGTCAGAGCGCCCGTCGACGACCGGCACCACTTCCGGGAGTTCGTCATCGGCACCGACCAGCCCGCGGCCGCCGTCGCCGACGACCTGGAGGAAGAAGGGTTCGCCGTCCACGTCGTCGACAGCCACGAACTGCAGGTCTGTATCACCGACGCCAACGCGCATGCGGCGGACGACCTGGTTGCCGCATTCGAGGAGGTGGCAGCATGAGCGAGCAGAACGGGCGCCAGCCCGGCCGCACCTACGACCAGGCGACCTACGCCGTCAGCGAGGACGAGAACGAGCCGCTGCTCTCGGACAAGAAGACCGAGACCGTCGAGCCTCACGGCGACCTCCCGGACGACCTGACCCGGGACGAACTCACCTTCCCGACGCTCGCAGAATCCGAGATCGCCCGCCACTACACGCGACTCTCCCAGATGAACTGGAGCATCGAATCCGGCTCCTACCCGCTGGGCTCGTGTACGATGAAGTACAACCCGCCGTACACCGAGGACATCGCCGCAGAGCCGAACGCGGCGGTCCACCCTGACCGCCCGGCGGCGTCGATCCAGGGAACCCTCGAGATGCTCGCCGGCCTGCAGGATTATCTCGGCCGCATCGGCGGGATGGACGCCGTCACGCTCCAGCCGCCCGCCGGCGCCGCGGGGGAGTTCACGGGCATCGCTATCGCCCGCGCCTACCACCGCGACAACGGCGAGGACCGCACCGAGGTGCTCATCCCGAGTTCGGCCCACGGCACCAACTTCGCGACGGCGGCGCTCGCGGGCTACGACGTGGTCGAACTCCCGTCGGCCGACGACGGGCGCGTGGATATCGAAGCCCTGGAGGCTGCTGTCGGCGACGACACGGCGGCGCTGATGCTCACCAACCCCAACACGGTTGGGCTGTTCGAGCGCGATATCCAGGAGGTCGCCGACCTGGTCCACGACGCCGGCGGCCTGCTCTACTACGACGGCGCGAACCTCAACGCGCTGCTGGGTCGGGCCCGACCGGCCGACATGGGGTTCGATATCATGCACTACAACGTCCACAAGACGTTCGCCACGCCCCACGGCGGCGGCGGCCCGGGCGCTGGTCCGGTCGGCGTGGTCGAGGAACTCGCACCCTACCTCCCCAACCCGCAGGTCGAGGAGGGCGACGACGGTTACGAACTGGTCGACACCGATGGAGCCATCGAGAACGTCCACGGGTACCAAGGCAACTGGCTCGTGCTGGTGAAGACGTACGCCTACATCGCCCGCCTGGGTGACGAGGGGCTCACCGACGCGAGCGCAAAAGCTGTGTTGAACGCCAACTACCTCGCCGAACAGGTGGATCTGGAGGTCCCCTACGGGCCGTTCCACCACGAATTCGCTGCGACGTCGGGCGATACCGCGGCGGCCGATGTGGCAAAGCGGATGCTCGATTTCGGTGTCCATCCGCCGACGACCAACTGGCCGGAGATGGTGCCCGAGGCGATGCTCACCGAACCGACGGAGGTCGAGAACCGTGCCGACCTCGACAACCTCGCAGCGGCGTTCAACAACGCCATCGCGTCGACCGAGGAGGAGCGCCACGACGCGCCCCACCGCACTGCCTCCCGACGGATCGACCAGACGGACGCTGCACGGAACCCGCGACTCTCCTGGCAGGCGCTGGACGACGAGCAGTAAGCGCCTCGCTGACGATTTCTTGCGTTTCGCTATTGTAGCCGCCAGGAGGACGCAGACCCCTCAGCCCTCAGAGTGATTACGGCGAATAGTGTCATCGACGGTGTCGAACGCCGCCGGTTCAGGGGCTCCCCTCACCGACACGGATGGTCACGGCGGGACAGACTCGCAGTAATCAGTATCAGAGCAGGCGCTCACGGGGACGCGTCGGGACGAACTCGTTCGCAGGTCAGGCGCCCTCGGCGGCGTCAGCCGTCGAGATACCGTTGACACGAGTGATTCCGTACCCACAGTCCTCACACCGCCATTTGGTCTTCCTTCCGAGGTGGAGCGTCGTCGCTGCGACACGCCAGAACGTCCGCTCTTCCCCGCATTTCGGGCATTCGCGTTCGGTCTCCAGGCTCATACGGCGGACTCTGACCGGCGAAGTGTTGAAGATGTTGATTCCACCATCGTGAGAAACCGAGATTGGTTTCGCAAACCCTTATATGTTACTGGAACCGGTTCCGAGTATGGGCCGGACACGTCGGGGGGCGCTCGCCGCGGGGCTCGCCGGTGTTGGCACGCTCTCGGTCGCGGGCTGTCTCTCCAGTTCCGAGAGCAGCGGCGTCTCCGTACTCGCAGCGGGGAGCCTCCAGGTCGCGCTCGAGGAGCGGTTCCGCGACCAGGTGGACGTCGACCTGACGCTCGAAGCGCGTGGGTCGGCCGCCTGCGCGCGGATGGTCCGCGAGGGAATTCGCGACCCGGACGTGCTCGCGCTTGCGGACCCGGTGCTGTTCACCGGGGTAGCCGAGCGCTACACCGCCTTCGCGACGAACGCACTCGTCGTCGCCTACAACCCCGAGGGCGCCGGCGGTGCCATCGCCGACGCCGAGCGGGCGTACGACCCGCTGCTCGATGCCGACCTCCAGCTTGGCCGAACCGACCCCGAAACCGACCCGCTTGGCTACCGGACGCTGTTCTCGCTCTGGCTGGCGGAGGACCACTGGGGCCGGCCCTACAGCGACGCACTCGACAGGAGTCAGATTCTGCAGGAGACGGCGCTACTGTCGGCGTTCGAAACTGGCGCGCTCGACGCCGCGGTCGCCTACCGAAATATGGCTGTCGACCACGACGTTCAGTTCCGCGAACTCCCGATGGAGCTGAACCTCTCAGCCCCGCGGTTCGCCGACGAGTACGCCTCGCAGTCCTACGAGACGCCGGACGGCCAGTCGGTGACGGGCGCGCCCATTAGCTACGGGGCGACGGCGCGCTCGGAGGGCGCAGCAGTCGCTGACGTGTTCGAGGAACTGGTCAGTGCCGACTGGCTCGGCACCGGTTTCACCGTTCCGGGGTCCTACCCAACGACCGCCGACGTCGGCGCCGACGGGTCTGCGTGACAAGCTACTTGCCCTGGGCTACCTAACTAGCGGGTATGTCCATCACGCTCTATGCACTGGACGGCTGTCCGTGGTGTGAGAAGGTCCACGACGCGCTCGATGACGACGGCATCGACTACGAGACGATCTGGGTCGAGGGGCTCCACTCCGAACGCGACGAGGTCGCCCGCGTCAGCAACCAGCGCGCGGTGCCGGTGCTCGTCGACGAGGACCACGGCGTCACGATGGCCGAGAGCGCGAACATCCTGGAGTATATCGACCGCACCCTCGCGTGACGGTTTACACGGGTCGCGGCGACGAGGGCCAGACGGACCTCGGCAACGCCGAACGCGTATCGAAGAGCTCCACGCGCATCGAGGCCTACGGCACGGTCGATGAGGCCAACGCGCTCGTCGGGCGCTCCCGGCCGACGGGCTACGACGACGTGGACGAGCAGCTGAAACAGGTCCAGAACTCTCTCCACGTCGTCCAGGCGGAGTTCGCCAACCCCGACGCTGGCGAGGACGGACCGCGGATCGACGCGGCCGACATCGAACAGCTGGAGGACTGGATCGACGCGGCCGACGAGGAGCTGGAGCCGCTGACCTCCTTCATCCTCCCCGGCGGCAGCGACGGCGGCGCCCGACTCCACCAGGCGCGGGCGGTCACCCGCCGCGCAGAGCGCCGTGCCGTCGCGCTGATCGAGGCCGCGGAGGCCAACGCAGAGGCGGTCCGCTATCTGAACCGGCTCTCGGACTATCTCTTCACCGTGGCCCGGCTGGTGAACCAGCGCGACGGCGTCCCCGAGGAGTCGCCGACGTACTGAGTCGGCAGCAAGGCTTTTTTGACCTTCCGCACACAACATGGACGTATGGCGAAACATTTCGAAGACGCGAAGTACTACATGAGTCGTGCAGTCGAACACGCGAAAGCCGGCGTGAAAGAGGAGCTCGAGCCCCTCGAGGAGCGGGTCCGCGAGCTCACGGGCCGTGAACAGGAAGAAGAACCCGAGTCCGGCCGCCTGGAGAAACTCCAGCAGGAATTGAAGCAGCTCGAAGAGCGCGTCGAGGGCGAGACCAAGGAGGCCGTCCAGAACGCCCGCGGCCGGCTACTCGCTTACCGGGAGGACACCGACGAAGAGGCCTGAGGCGGGCGACGGACGACGACACGATCCGTTCGCTCACGCCGATTCAGACGCCCGGCGACTCGAGGCTCTACCGGGCAGAGTGGGCGTCGTCGTCGCCGCTATCGGGAGCGTTCGACGCGAGCGACGAGGTAGTTCGGCGTGTCGAAAGTCGAAATGAGGAGTGGTGTATCCGGCTGCGGAGTCTCGAACCACTGGGCTTGTCGGCCTTCGGCCAGCAGTGCGCCGATCTGGACATCCCGTTCACCATCGACCGGCTCTCGCCGGCCAGCCCGCCAGACGAGAACGTGCCGGCCGACCTGACGGCCCCCCAGAAGCAAGCCCTGCAGGTCGCCCGTGAGGAGGGGTACTTCGATGTCCCCCGCGAGACGACGCTCGACGAACTCGGGAGCGAACTCGGCGTCCCCCGACAGGCCGTCTCGTTCCGAATCCGTCGAGGTATCCGCCGGCTCGCCGACGAGAGACTCCCCACGGAGGACTACCACCCCGTGAAGTGAGCGTCGCGGGGCCGCCTCACCGGGAGCACTTTAATACGTTACATAAGTAATCCATACCGGTTTGCGACGGGAGTCCATTCTTCCCGATGGCGCCGGAACCGACAGCTGGCGCCATCTCTCCCGACAGATATGACCCACTACCAATACCCCCAGCAGTCTCGGACCGAACGTGCCCAACTTGGCACGCCAGTAGTACAGTCACCCCAACCGACCAGCTTCTCCCAGGCGGTAGGCAAGCCACAGGTAACCGGCCAACTCGCTCAGCAACCGCCGTTCTCTGGAGCGACGGTCCAAGCTGGGACCGCACAGCCGTCCCAGCAAGGCGCGGCCGAGTACACACGCCAGCCGACACCGCCGGCGCAGAAAGCCGCCTCACCACAGTCCCAGCACCTGCAACTGGAGGGACCAAGCGCCCAGCGACAGCCACAGGTGCAACCTGTTGCCCAACAGACCCAGCCGGTCACCCCACAGGTGGTCCAGCCCCAGCAGGTGACCGCACCGAGCACACAGGAACTGGCGCAACCCGCGGTCAGCACCCAGCAACAGCTGCCGGCCCGTGCCGAGTGGGCTAAGCAACCGACGGCGCAGTCAGTCCAATCGGTCCCAGCCCAGCAGACCGGCGCCGTACAAGCGGCCGGCAGCCAAGCTGCCAGCGGCGCGCAGACGGGCAGCGGCGGCCAAGCGGCCGGCCAGGCACAGCCGACCGGCTTCGAGCAGACGATGTCGGCGATGCCGGAATCGCAGTTCGAACAGCAGGCCGAGACATCGCCTGCCAAAGGAATACCGAACGTCGGCATCTACGAGACCACGGACGAGCTCGTCGTGTTCGCTGACGTCCCAGGCGTCAACTCGGAGGACATCGAGCTCGTCGGCAACGAGAACTCCGTCACGCTGGTCGCCAACCGCGGTGAACCCTCGGTAACGGACGGTAAGGTCATCCAGCGCGAGTGTGCGGAGGAGCTCGAGCGCACGATCCCGCTCCCCGCCAGGGCCGAGATCGACGAGGCCGAGGCGACCGTCGAGGACGGCGTCGTCCGGATCACGCTCCCCAAGAACGAGGACGTTCGCGAGAAGCGGATCGGCATCCAGTAATCACTCACAGCCCGTTTTTTCGGCCGAAGCGGCAGTGCGGCGGCTCTCCCCCCAGCCATTATGGGTCAGTATCGAGTTGAGAGAGGTGAGTACAGGGGAACCACGGAGCAGCCAGGTTCCGTAGTGGCGACCCCGTTCGACAGATGAATCTGGGAATCAGAGCCTCCGCAGGTGTTCATCTGCTAGCGCTGCGGTCGCGCCGTCCGGCTCCGGGGCGACGGTGCGGTCGGTGCGTTGCAGTGTCGCTACTGGGACGGGTAGCGCCCGATGGGGACCCACACGACCGGCAGGGATGGTAGGCGCATCGAAGTCGAATCGGGAGATGATCACGTGTTCGGCCCGAACTACGGATTCGAGTCGCACCGCCGACCGTGAGCGTGCAAGACAATTCTTAAGTTCACGGTCCGCCTTCCTTCGAGTGAAAGGGCTGGTGGTCTAGTTCGGTTATGACGGCTCCTTCACACGGAGCAGGCCCCAAGTTCAAATCTTGGCCAGCCCACTACTCCGTTCCCAGATGGTCAGATAGGGAGCGGCTGCTCTGTTCGCACTCACGTCTCCGGCGTCGGCGTCGCTGTGGAGGTACTGAGAACCGACGGAAGTCGGACGGACCCCCGCCAGAGTCACTCGACGCCGAGTTCCTCGGCAATCGCTTCCAGGTCGGCTTTCGTGAACGAGCCCGGCTCCTCGTCCAGCCCCACCCGACGGCGGATCTCCCTCTGCATAACCCCTTTCGAGGGGCGCCCGCCACTCGGCTCGTAGCCCAGCGCCTCGGCGATGGCGGCGAGTTCCTCCTTCGTGAACCCCGCGCTCACCTCGCGCTCGAACCGCCCGACGCTCGCGCGAATCCCGTTCCGTAGCTCGTGGACGGTCTGACTCATGCTGGGAGCGTGGTAGAACACGGCCCTATAGCTTCGGGTCCTGAACGGCGACGAGACTTCACCAACCTGCTTCCCCCACCTTTCTTGCCGACCCACGTCCCACCCTCCACCGTGCACCGAGTTTGCTGGGACTGTGGCGACCGAACCGACGACGACCGCCAGGTTCGCTGTGACTGCGGGGAGCCGCTCTGGCTCGACGGCGAGCCGGAACCGGTCCCCGACGACTGGCCGCCGCGCGTCGACTCCATGTGGGACCTCGTTCCCTATCTCGGCGTCGACGCGCCGACGCCGCCATCAGGGATCGCGAGCGCCGCGGGGGGAACGCCGCTCGTCCGGACAGCGCCCCTCGACGATGGCGGCCCTCGTATCCACGTCAAACCCGAGGGGCTGAACCCGACGGGGAGCTTCAAGGACCGCGGGACGGCGTTCGGTATCGCCGCCGCGCTAGAGCGTGGCGAAGAGCATATCGGCACTGTCTCACACGGCAACATGGCGGCGAGCGTCGCCGCCCACGCCGCATCCGTCGGGCTGGACTGCACCGTGCTGGTGCCCGCCGATATCGCGGACGAGCGGCTGGCGGCCATCGCAAGCTACGACCCACGGCTGCTCCGGGTCGAGGGCGATTACGGGAAGCTCTACTTCGAGTCTCTCGCGGTGGGCCGCGAGACGGGCGTCAGGTTCCTGAACAGCGACGTCCCGCTGCGGGTGGCCGGCCAGGCGACGACGGCGCTGGAGACGCTGGCGCAGTACGCCCGCGAGAGCGCCGGCGAGTCGGCGCTCCCTGACGCCCTCGTCATCCCGGTCAGCAGCGGCGGGCACGCGAGCGGCACGTGGCAGGCAGTCCGGACGCTCGTCGACGCAGGAATCATCGACGAACCGCCGCGGCTCTACTTCGTCCAGACGGCCGCCTGTGCACCCATCGCGGAGGCGTACGCTCGCGGCGACGAGACGGTCACGCCCGTTGATGCCGGCGAAACGATCGCCTACTCTATCGCAAACGCGAACCCACCAAGCGGGGCGCGCGCGCTGGGGGCAGCGCGGGCGACTGACGGCGCCGTCGTCGCCGTCGACGACGACGCGATCACCCACGCGGGGAAGCGACTCGCCGAGTCGGCCGGCATCGCCGTCGAACCAGCCTCTGCGACGACGCTGGCTGCCGTCGATGGACTCGTCGAGGACGGCGAACTCGCCGACGGTGACGACGTGGTGCTGGTCGCAACCGGGCGCGGGTTCGGTGGAACAGGGGGCGCCGCCGGGAGCGAACAGGTGGCGCTCTCGGCGCTGGGCGAGGCGCTGGAGTGAGCACCAGCCCGGAAGAGAATATAAAGCCCGTAGTAGACAAGCCCAAAGGATAGGCCGAGTGAGGTGCATTCTACTTTCACCCACCGACGTTATCGCGTCGGATGGGCTGCCTCTGACACCGGAGCGAGGCTCCCTTCCACTCGCTCCGTTGATCTAACGGCCAACATACTTAGTGGGGACCATCCAACTGGTGAGCGTGAGCCTTATCGCCGAACTTCGGCTCTCGGACAGCCCGCTCGTACTCGTTCCGTCACTGTCGGCCGCGCCCGGGATGAGAATCGAACGGGAGTGGTCCATCGTCGACCAGCGGTCGGACCCGGTGTTGTTCGTCTGGGCCTGGGGCGGCGATTTCGAGGGGTTCGAAGCGGCAATCCCCGATGACCCGACGATTCGCGAGTTCGAGCGCATCGACGACGAGGGGGACCGGCGGCTCTACCGGGTCGTGGTCGACCGGTCGATCATCACCAACCCCGAGCCGATCGACAGGGAGACGGACGCGTCCCGTCTCTCGATGGAGACGACCGCCGACGGCGCGGTGCTCGAGGTGCGTCTCCCCGACCGGGAGGCGCTCCGGACCTACATCGAGATGCTCCGGGAGAAGGGTTTCACGGTCGACCTCCTGCGTGCCCATTCCGCCGGCCGGGAGCACGAACGCTACGGGCTCTCGGAGAAACAGGCCAAAGCGCTCCGAGAAGCCCGTTCGGCGGGCTACTTCGGGGTCCCGCGCGAGACCGACCTCGAAGAGCTGTCCGATCGGCTTGGCGTCTCCGAGCAGGCCGTCTCCGAGCGCATCCGGCGCGGCCTGGACTCGGTGTTGGCTGAGGTCGTCGCGAGCGAGACACCCGAGATGGCGTCGGCGCCGAGCCACTCGAGCGACGCCGAGTCGGCCGCTCTCGACAACGGGG
>NZ_JAZKRY010000091.1:0-11322 GCF_036626355.1 Halolamina sp.
ATTCGCAGTAATCACTATCACGTTTCGGTGCAAAACCCAGAGGCAGCAGGCTCTCGTCGGCAATTCCCTGTTGAATACAGCCCCGCTGTTTACGGAGGCAACCTGCGCTCGAAGCGACCATCCGGTCAGTTCACCGACGGCGGGTCACTCGTCCGAATCGTCAGTGAGATTGAGTCCCGTCCGGAGACGGCCGGTGATAACCTGGTCGACGCTCTGGAGGGAGGAACTGAAATCGAAACCGCCCGGCGCAGTCGACGCTCCGGCAGAGCTCCCACTTCCGCATCGCCTCCGAGGAGGACCGCTCGACAGCGATGGAAGCAGTTGAATCGGGCCACGGGAGGTGGAGCCCATCGCCGCCGAGCCCGTCCCAGCTGCCCGCACAGTGGCGCTCGACACTGTCGAACTCGACGGCCGCGGCACCGCGGTCGAGCGCGAACAGCTCGGGGACCGACAGAGAAATATGGGAAGGCCGACAGTTCTTTGCGCCGTCAGTGACAGCCAGCAGTCATGAGTATGACCGCGTTACAGTTCGGACTCGGCGGCGCTGAACTGTTCGGCGTCGCCCTGAGCAGCCTGATCGGTCGACTGGTGGCGTTCGTCGGTGGCTTCCTCCTGGTCTGGCTCATCGGTCGGCTGGCACTGATTCCCCTGCTGCTCCGCCTGCTGGAGTCCCGCGGGTTCACCCAGGCGCTCCGTGGACTCGCGGCGAGTCTCGCCCACGCGTTACTGTTTCGCCGTCCGCAGCGAGGGGGTTCAGGCGGTCAAAGAGCGCTTCGACGAGGAAGGCATCGACATGCCGTACGTCTACCGACAGCTCACCGGGGAAATCGACGTGGTCAACCTCGACGGCGAAGAAGCGGCCTGAGCGGTCGGTGGAGACCCGTTAACTCGTTCTCCGTTCTCACTCGTCGCCGAGCAGCGGCGTCCCGTCGGCGTTCGGGCCCAGTTTCGGGCCGTACGGGCCGCCGTCGAGTTCGACCCGGCGCGTGGTCCCGTAATCCGTCGAGCGTTCCGCCAGCGGCCGGCCGATGGCCGACACCATCTCCACGTAGTCGGCGACGCTGCGGAACTCGCCGTACTGCCCGCCGGCGCGCTTGGTGATCTCCTCAGAGAGGATGGTGCCCATGAAGTCGTCGGCGCCGCAGTTCAGCAGTTTCATTCCGTGTTCGTCGCCGGATTTGACCCAGGAGGACTGGATATGCTCGACGTTGTCGAGGAAGAGCCGTGCGACGGCGACGAGCAGTTCGTCCTCGTCGCGGCTGGCGCCGGAGTCGACGACGCCCGCCTCGTAGAGCGGCGTCTGCTGGTGGATGAATGAAAGCGGGACGAACTCCGTGATCCCGCCGGTTCGGTCCTGCAGGTCCCGGATCACCTGCAGGTGTTTCGCGCGGTGCATCTCGTTCTCGACGTGGCCGTACATCATCGTCGAGGTGACCGGAAGCCCCGCCGCCATCGCGCCCTCCATCGCGTCGACCCACTGCTGGGTGTTCATCTTCCCGGGACAGATCACCTCGCGCACCTCGTCGACGAGAATTTCCGCGGCCGTGCCGGGCGCCGAGTCGAGCCCGGCCGCTTTCAGTCGGCCGTAGATAGATTCGTAGGAGCGCTCGGTCCCGCGGCGGGCGTGGTAGGCCTCCTCCGGCGTGATGGAGTGAAGATGAACGTCGTCGACGGCCATCGCCTCCAGCTGTTCGACGTACGTCCCGGGGTCGATCCGGTAGCGCTCGGGCGGCTTGTAGTTGACCTCGGTTGCCGGGTCGTCGTGCCGTTCCAGTATCTCCCGGTGCTCGTTATCGAGGGCGAACGCCGGGTGTAGACCGGAGACGGACGTGACCTCGTAAACGCCGCGGTCCACAGCATCCTGCACGATTTTGCGGCTCTCGGCAGGCGTCTTGGTGAAGCCGGCGTGGTCCGCGTCGCTCCCGTTCTCGAAGCGGTGAGCGCTATCCTTGAAGTTACAGAACAGACAGCCGGTGTTGCAGGCGGTGGTGACGTTGTTGTTGACGTTGGCGACGAACGTCACCGCTTCCCCCACCGTTTCAGCGCGCCGGCGGTCCGCGAGTTCGAGCACCCGCTCCTTGCGCTCGGTGTCGATACCCGGCGTCTCGGTGCCGGTAGTCAGCAGCTCGACGGCGTCGTCGACGGTGAGGCGGACGCCGTTCGCAGCCTTCTCGTACGCGTTCTCGAAGGACTGGTCAGTCTCGGGCACGTACTCGAAATCGAGCCCGTCCGGGTCGAGGTCGGCCGCCTTGGACATAGCGGAAGGGGGGAGCCAAGCGTGAAAAACTGACCGGTCACGGGAACCGCTCGCGGAGCTGGCACTCCCGGACCACCCAGCGTCAGTACCCCCTGATTTCCTGAAGCCAGCAATCGGGGTCAACGAAGCGTAGCTACTTCCGGCCGTGGCCCCCAACGGCCAGCTATGGGCCACGATATCTCGTTTCTCTGCGACCTGCGTCTCGACGGTGCGGTCGAAACCGACGACCAGCGGCGTGGACAGTACAGCAGCGACGCCGGCGTCGAGGAGTTCTCCCATCTCGACGTCACCGACGATGGGCCCGACGCCGTCGTCTCTGCCGAGTCGACCGCCGACGTCTCGGCGGTACTTGCGGCCTGTTCGGCGTACGGCGTGCCGGTCACCCCCTACGCCGCCGGGACGGGCCTCGAGGCCGGCGCGGTGCCCGTCGACGGCGGCGTCAGTCTCGATCTCACCCGAATGGACCGCATTCTCGACGTTCGCCCGGACAGTCTCCAGGTCGAAGCCGAGGCAGGCGTACTCGGCGGCGCGCTGAACGAACGGGTCGAGCGCCACGGACTCTTTCTCCCGGCGTTCCCCTCCTCGGCCGAGATCTCCACCGTCGGCGGGATGGTCGCCACCGATGCCGCGGGAATGGGGACGGTGAAATACGGCGAGGTGGCCGACTGGCTGCTCGAACTCGAAGCCGTGCTCGCCGACGGCACCGTCGTCGAACTCGGCAGCGGCGCGCGCAAGACCTCGGCGGGCTACAACCTGAAGGAGCTCGTCGTCGGCAGCGAGGGGACGCTCGCCGTCGTCACCAGGGTCACCTTCCGACTCGCGGGGCTCCCCGAACAGCGGTGGGGCGCACGCGCAACGTTCCCCAGCCTCGGCGATGCCGCGGCAGCCGTCGCCGACGCCGTCGGCGCGGGTATCGATCTCGCGAAAGTGGAGCTGCTCGACACCGAGACCGTCGAGATGGCCAACGGCTACAGCGACACCGGGCTCCCCGAGAAACCGACGCTTTTTGTCGAGTTCCACGCGGACCACGACGTCGAGGCGGAGGTCTCGTTCTGCGAGACGGTGTTCTCGAGTCATGGCCTGGAGGCGTTCGACATCGCCGAGAACGAGCAGGAGATGGCCGACCTGTGGGAGGCCCGCCGGGACCTGACCTACGCGCTCGACGGCGACGACCCGGACCGCACCCAGCTCCACCCCGGCGATATCACCGTCCCCATCGGGCGCTACGCCGAGATGGTGGCCGAGGCGAAGGCGCTGGGCGAGGAGTACGGGCTTCCCGTCCCCTGTTTCGGTCACGCCGGCGACGGGAACGTCCATTTCTCCATCATCGCCGACCCCGACGATCCCGAGGAGGTCGAGCGCGCGTACGAACTCTACGAGGCCATCACCAAGCGCGCGCTGGAACTCGACGGCACGCTCACCGGGGAACACGGCATCGGCGTGGGCAAGCGCGACCATCTCACCGACGAACACGGCGACGACGGCGTCGAACTCATGCGTCGGGTGAAACAGGCGTTCGACCCGCAGGGGATCCTCAACCCCGGGAAGGTGCTCCCCGACGCGCCGGAGTGACCGAACGCTGGCCGAGACTACCCGGGCAGTATCCACGAACGCGCATATCTCCAGGCGAAACGGAGGGGTAGTGGCCACTGATGTGAAGATTCAAGGCGTCGCGGCAGCCTCTTTCCGGTGTGACCAGCGTCAAGGAGTTCCGAGTTGACCGGGAGCCGACCGACGAGGCGCTCGGCCGGGGGCGGTTCGTCTTCACCGACGACTACTCCGTCTTCGACTGGGGGCGCATGCCCGACCAGATTCCAGGGAAGGGGCGGAGCCTCTGTACGATGGGCGCCGACAACTTCGAGCGCCTCACCGACGCCGGCGTGCCGACCCACTACCGCGGCGTCGTCCCGGACGAGGGCGACGACGCCGTCGCTCTGGAGGACGCCGATGGCCCGCCCCGGGAGATGGCCATCGACCTCACGGTCGTCCCGGAGCTCCCCCACGGCGACGACGGCTACGATTACGAGGCGTTCCATGCAGCCGTCGGCGACCATTATCTCGTCCCGCTCGAAATCGTCTTCCGGAACGAAGTGCCGGTCGGCTCCAGCCTGCGCGGGCGGACCGACCCCCGCGACGTGGGCGTGGACCTCGCGACCTGGCCGGAGCGACCGGTCTCGCTCCCAGAGCCGGTCGTCGAGTTCTCCACCAAGTTCGAGGAGCAGGACCGCTATCTCGACGCCGATGAGGCCGAGGCGATCTCCGGCCCGGCCGCCCTCGACGACCTCCGGGAGACAGCACTGGCGGTCAACGACGTCATCAGCGAGCGTGCCGCAGAGACCGGATTCGTCCACGAGGACGGCAAGATCGAGTGTCTCTGGGTCGACGGCGAGGTGCGCGTCGCCGACGTCGCGGGGACGTTCGACGAGAACCGGTTCTCCCGGGACGACCAACAGCTCTCGAAGGAGGTCGTCAGGCAGTTCTACAAGTCCTACGACCCGGACTGGGTCGCCGCCGTGAGCGACGCGAAAGCCCGTGCCCCCGAGCAGGGCGTCGCCGACTGGAAATCGCTGTGCCCCGAGGCGCCGGACCCGCTGCCCGACTCAGTCGTCGAGACGGTGTCGGAGATGTACGCCGCGGGCGCGAACGCCTACACCGGCCGGGCGTGGTTCGACGCGCCGGCCATCGACGACGCCGTCGACGCGGTGCGAGAGCTGTAACTGCCAACGCTTTTTCAACTCGGGTGTGAGACGCCGGTGATGCCCTCCACTCTCCACCTGACGCGCCGCGACGCGCTGGCGGGCGGCGCCGTCGCCGGCCTCCTCGGCACCGCTGGCTGTCTCGACCGCGTGCGTGACCGCCTCCACCCGCGGACCTACCACAGCGACGCCGTTCTGGGCGACCCTCTTGAGCCGTGGCCGACGTTAGGCCACGACGCCCGCCACACTGGTGCCCGGGAAGCACCGACCGAACTGCCGGCCGAGCCGACGGTCGAACGCGTCGGCGACGGCGGCGGCGCCTTCTACGAAGAGCCGCCCGCTATCGGCGAAGAGGCCGTCTACAGCGCGCTCTCGGATCAACACAACGGCGAGTACGGCCGCGCGTTCGTCGCGACCGAACGCGGTGGCGACGAGCGCTGGCGACTGGAGTGGCCGGAGTCGAAATCCCCGGCGCCGCCGACGGTGCACGGTGAGACGGCCTTCCTCACCCGCGCGGGGACGACCGTCGCAGTCGACCGTCGAACGGGCAAACGCCGCTGGAGCTACGCCGCCGGCATCGCGCCGGCCGCGCCGACCGTCGTCGACGAGACGGTCTACGTCATCGCCGACAGGGGCGGCACGCTCTACGCATTGGAGGCTGCGACGGGCGCCGAGCAGTTCCGAACCGACCTCGGAGCCGCAGTCGATCACCGACCCGCCGTCGGCGGTGACGCCGTCTACGTTCTCGGCTACGACGACGGCTACGCGCTCTACGTCGTCGACGCGGCGGGAGGCGACGTGCGCCGAACCGTCCCGCTTGGAAACCCGGAGACGCCGTCGGTGGACACGAACAACGGCGTCTCGCTGGCGGGCGACGCGGTGTATCTGACGGGCGTGCGTGACGGCCGTCCTGGTGTCTTCCGGGTCGCCTGACCCGTGACGGGTTACCGCCCGGGATAACCACGTACGTGTATATCCGCTCCCGACCACAACCCCTTTTAGGCACGGACGACCACTCTCACCCCATGACCGCTTACACCGCGACGGTGACGGTGCGGCTGAAGCGTGGGGTACTCGACCCGGAGGCCGAGACCACTCGGAAGACCCTGGAGCGGCTCGGCTTCGAGCTCGAGGGGCTGCGCTCGATGGACCAGTTCGAGGTGGACCTGGAGGCCGAGGACGTCGAGACAGCCGCCGAACGCGCCGACGAGATGGCCGAGCGGCTGCTGGCGAACCCGACGCTGCACGACTACGAGGTCGTCGTCGAGGAACAGGCCGCATGACGGGTTCGGCTTCCGACACTGACCGTGAGGACTCCGCCACCCGGAGGTGGCTTCCGTGACGATCGCTGTCGTCCAGTTCGGCGGCTCGAACTGCGACCGCGACGCCGTGCGCGCGCTCGCCCACGTCGGCATCGACGCCCAGCGGGTCTGGCACGAGGACGGCCTCCCGGCCGACACCGACGGTGTCATCCTCCCCGGCGGGTTCTCCTACGGCGACTATCTCCGCGCCGGGGCGATGGCCGCGCGCGCACCGATCATGGAGGAGGTCCGCGACGCCGCCGAGGACGGGCTGCCCGTCCTGGGCGTCTGTAACGGCGCCCAGATCGGCAGCGAGAGCCGGCTCACCCCCGGCGCATTCACAACCAACGCAAGCGCCCGCTTCCAGTGTGAAGACGTGTCCATCCGCGTGGAGAACGCCGACACGCCGTGGACCGCCGCCTACGAGGAGGGCGAGGTGCTCTCGCTCCCCATCGCCCACGGCGAGGGGCGCTTCGAAATCGAGGACGACCGCTACGAGGAACTCGTGGCTTCGGACCGCGTGCTATTTCGCTACTGCGACGAGAACGGGAACGTGACCGACGAAGCGAACCCGAACGGCTCGACCGATAACATCGCCGGCATCCTCGGTGGCGACGAGAACGTCGCAGTGCTGATGCCCCACCCCGAGCGTGCGACCCTCCCCGAGCTGGACGGGACCGACGGGCAAGGTGTACTTGGTGGGTTTTCGTAGGGCGTTTTTGAGATCTTTTCCAGCAGTCGGAGATGCGTTTTCTTTATCAGACTACATCCAGAAACTAGTTGAATCGCCAAGTACAGGAGGTAGAGTTATCACAAAAAATCCTATTAGAATGAGATGAAATGGGATATACTCGCGCGGGGGTTTCTCCGGTACATACTCCCTGCTGGTGGAGTAGCAGGGCTGCTCACCTTTGTGCTTGGAGGGGTTTTTCGGCTTCTCATGCTCTTTTCGGGATCATCGGAGTTGCTCTCAACCTCATGGGAAGTTCTGGCACAGGAACAGCTGCAATGTCGCTTGAACCCGCATCCGGTGTCAACATCGACCCACAGGACTACGCAACAAAACCAATAGGTTCGAAGAACGTTCGCGCGTTCTTTCTCTCTGTCGGACTGATTTTTGGGGCGGCAACCGGGATACTACTAACGTAATCGAGTTTCGAGATGGCCGGATAGATCGCAGACCTACTTAACGGACGTTCCAGATCGGTTTCTGAATAAAGAAGCCGTGCTTCGACCTGCTGTTTAAGCAACGATAGTGGCGACAGAGCGTCAGGGGTAGGCAGACCGTTCCGACGAGAGCAGGACTATTGTTGACCACTTGTACAGCACCGCTTTCCGCCTCCGCGGCCTCAAGCCACCCCAGCCGGTTCGCTCTGGGTTAACCCTCGCTCACCCGCCGGGAGAGCAGGCTCTCCCGTGCCCTTGTTCGTTTCACTCACGAGGACCTCGCGGTCGCACCGGTCGCGGGCGCGGGTGGAGGGGTGGGGACCCGGTGCTGTGCCGGCGTTCATCGCCGGCACCCTCCGGTCCCACAGGTCATGGGAACTCCGCGGTGCCGTTGCCTGTCGCGGGTGGTTCTGTTCGCGGGTTCGAGAGTAGCACCATCACAGCCCGATCGCAAAGAACCGAAAACCAACGAACGGGAGAACCGATGACTTACCGAGAAAGCGGCATATTGTAGCTCGCTTCTTCGGAAAGCACCAACTCCCAGGTCCGCTCGCAGTCACACTCCACCTGCTCGAACACCGAGGGGTCCTGGCGCAGGTCGAAATCCTTGATGGCGCGCTGGACCCGGTCGTCGCACTCGCCACAGTTGTGGGCGCCGCGGTCGGAGCCGTGGCCCACAGGGTCCGAGACGACGATCGCGTCGGCGTCGGTCGTCGACTCCAGCACCTCGGCCACCGACCAGAGCCACGGCGGCCGGTAGCCACCCTCGAAGAACAGCTCGTCGACCATCGTGTAGCGCTGGACGTTACAGGGGTTCATCGAGACGGTGTGACAGCCCTCGACGGCCGCACAGCGCCTGACACTCGAGTTCATGTCCTCGAGCGCCTCGCTCTCCGAGAGGAACGGGGGCTTCATCAGTAGATACGCCTTCACGCCGCCGCCGCCCGCGAGGGCCTCCGCGCAGGCCGCCTCGAAATCCGCGAAGTCGAAGTACTTGTTCACACAATCGTGACGCACCCGGTCCGTGGCTGTCTCCAGGCCGACCGCCACGTCGGTTTCGAGGCCCTGCTCGGTGAACTCCGTGACTTTCTCGGCGTCGACGAAATCCGGCAGTGACTCGATGACGATGCGGTCCCGGTCGCCGAAGGTCTCGGCGATAGCCTGCCGCGTCTCGGCGCCGACCTCCCGCTCGTCGAGGAAGGAGCCGGAGGTGTAGATCTTGACGAGGCCGGACTCGCCATCGGCCTCCGCGGCCTCGTGGTCGAGAGCGCTCCGGATCTGGTCCATCAACGCGTCGTGGCTAACGCTCCCGCCTTCGACCGACTCGGCGACGTAGCCACACATCGTACAGCCGCCGGCGCGGGCCCAGCGGCAGCCGCCTGTGTTGAGGATGATAGTGAGGCTCTGGTAGACCCCGTCGGGCGTGTTGTCCTCGTCGATCCAGACTCGCGTTGGCTCGTGGGGGTCGTAGCTCTGGTCGTTCTCCGCACGGATGTCGCGCATCACCTGATTGTGCGCGTCCATCCCCCGCCCGCGCTCGTACACTTCGGGCGTCGGCTTGCTCATGACATCCCTCCGCCGTGCGCGCTGAAAACCGCTTCGACACCGTGGACCACCGAAATCTGTACTGGGACAGCTGGGGGGCTCGCGCTCGGTATCTGCCGGCTCCTCTGGCTCGCTCCAGCCACCGAGTCCGCCTCCCGCAGAGTCGTCCTCGCCGTCGACCGTTTCGCGGTGGTGTGAGAGCGCCTTCACCCACAGTGGCGAACGGAGCGCCGCCGCTCAGTCGGATCGTGTTCGTCTCCGGGTGGCTCGGACGAACCACCAGCCTCCGGTCGCAACTGCGGCGCCAACGGTGTTCGCAACGGCATCGAACACCGAACGCTGTCGAGTCGGCACCGGCCCCTGGAGGAGTTCGATAGCGCCACCGAGGAGAACGGCGCCAGCAAACGCGACGAGACACGCCCGCACGGTTCGGGCACGCGTCGCGTACAGGAGCGTGAGCGCGAGCACGGCATAGTCGACGACGTGAAGGAGTTTGTCGAAGCCGACGCCAGCGATACTGCCGCCGCTCACGCTCGACACCGCACCGCCCCCGCCGATCGGGACCAGCGAGAGCGTGAGAATCGCGCTGGTGATGACGATGGCAGGCCACCAGCGGGAGGTCACGCCCGCACAGGAGGGAGCGAGCGAGTAAAGTGATTCGGCGCCGCGGCGGCCGACGCTGGTCCAGTGCAGTCGCCGGCCGGTTGTAACTGGAACCGGTTACACCAGACAGCTAACGACTAACAGGATAGCGCTCTAATTTAACCGTGAGACATTACCATGACTGAACTCGGTGGTTTCCAGGATCACATCGCGGATGTCGACCTCTCATCGGAGAGCGTCAGCTACCGCGGTGTCGACGACGAGGACGCACAGAAATACATCGGGGCGCGGGGACTCGGTGTGAAAGAGGTGTTCGACGCCGGGCCGGACGTGGAGCCGCTCTCCCCGGAGAACAAGCTCTGCTTCATGAACGGCCCACTGACGGGCACGCAGACGGTGATGAGCGGCCGAATCGCCGTTGTCACCAAATCTCCGCTGACCGGGACCGTAACCGACTCCCATCACGGTGGCTGGTCCGGCGCGCGGCTGAAGTGGGCCGGGTTCGACGGCCTCGTCTTCGAGGGGCAGGCCGATACGCCGGTGTATGCCTACGTCGAGGACGGCGAAGTCGAGCTTCGAAGCGCCGAACACCTCTCCGGCTGGGGTGTCCACGACACGATCGACGAACTCGGCGAGGAGGTCGAGGGCGAGGTCGGGAAGAACCTCTCGGTGATGGCCATCGGGCCGGGCGGCGAGAACGAGGTGCGTTACGCCTGCATCGTCAACGAGGACGACCGAGCGTCGGGCCGCGGCGGCACCGGCTGCGTGATGGGAAGCAAGAACCTGAAAGCGGTGGTCGTGAAAGCCGGCACGCGGATGCCCAAGCCGAAGGATCCCGAGACGTTCAAGGAGGGGTACCAGCAGGCGATGGAGGTTATCCAGGAGTCCGACGTGACCGCGCCCAACGAGGGCGGCCTCTCGCTCTACGGGACGAACGTGCTGATGAACATCACCGAAGAGATGGACGGTCTCCCGACAAAGAACGGGAAGTACACCTCGACGGGCGCGTTCCGCGACGCCGGCGAGGGCGATATCGACGCCGAGCGCGTCTCCGGGGAGAACGTCCGCGAGAACATCCTCGTCGACGAGCCGACCTGCCACTCCTGTCCGGTCGCCTGTAAGAAGGAGGTCGAGGTCACGACCGAGCACAAGGGCGAGGAGATGAACGTCCGGATGGAGTCCTACGAGTACGAGTCGGCGTTCGCGCTGGGCCCCAACTCGGGCAACACCGAGCGCGATGACATCGCGGTGATGATCGACCGCTGTAACGACATGGGCGTCGACACCATCGAGATGGGTAACATGTTCGCGATGGCGATGGAGGCCGAGGACAAAGGCTACATCGACGAGGCCCTCGACTGGGGCGACACCGAACGGATGATCGACCTCATCGAGGAGGTCGGCCAGCGCGAGAACGAGTTCGCCGAACTGCTCGCTGAGGGCCAGCGCCGCGCGGCAGAGGAGCTGGACGCCCACGACTGCCGGCTGGACGTGAAAGGCCAGTCCATCCCGGCCTACGACCCGCGCTGCATGAAGGGCATGGGCATCGCCTACGCCACCTCCAACCGCGGCGCCTGCCACCTGCGGGCGTACACCCCGGCAGCGGAGATTCTGGGCGTCCCCCAGAAGGTCGACCCGTACGCCTGGGAGGGGAAAGGTGAGCTCACCGCAACCTTCCAGGACCTGCACGCTATCTCGGACAGCTTCGACATCTGCAAGTTCAACGCCTTCGCGGAGGGCATCGAGGAGTACG
>NZ_JAZKRY010000092.1:0-11091 GCF_036626355.1 Halolamina sp.
GGACGAGCGAGTCGAAACCGAGGACGAGCGAGTCGAAACCGAGAGCGAACAGCTCTGCCCGGAGTGTGGTGGTACCCTCCACGACGACGAATCCCAGGCGGAGACGGTCTGTGAGGACTGCGGCCTCGTCGTCGACGAGGACGCCATCGACCGTGGCCCCGAATGGCGAGCGTTCGATAGTGCCGAGAAGGACGAGAAATCCCGCGTCGGCGCCCCGACGACGAAGATGATGCACGACGAGGGGCTCTCGACCAACATCGGCTGGCAGAACAAGGACGCCTACGGCAATCAGCTGTCGTCCAGTCAGCGCGAGAAGATGCAGCGGCTGCGCACCTGGAACGAGCGGTTCCGCACCCGCGACCACAAGGAACGCAACCTGAAGCAGGCACTCGGCGAGATCGACCGGATGGCCTCCGCGCTCGGGCTTCCCGAGAACGTGCGTGAGACCGCGTCGGTCATCTACCGCCGTGCGCTCGCGGAGGATCTGCTGCCGGGGCGCTCCATCGAGGGGATCGCCACGGCCAGCCTCCACGCGGCGGCCCGCATGGGGAACGTTCCCCGCAGCCTCGACGAGATGAGCGCTGTCTCCCGCGTCGACCAGGCCACGTTCAAGCGTGCCTACCGCTACATCGTCCGGGAGCTCTCCCTCGAGGTCCAGCCCGCTGACCCGCTCGAGTACCTCCCCCGCTTCGCCAGCGACCTCGGCCTCTCGGACGAGACCGAACGTCGCGCCCGGGAACTGCTCGAGACGGCCAAGCGCCAGAACGTCCACTCGGGCAAATCGCCCGTCGGGCTCGCCGCCGCGGCCATCTACGCCGCCGGCGTGCTCTGTAACGACGCGCTCACCCAGACCGAGGTCAGCGACGCGACGGACATGAGCGAGGTCACCATCCGGAACCGGTACCAGGAGCTGCTCCAGGCCGCCGAGAACGAGTCCGCCTCGGCCGCGACCCCCGCTGCCTAAGCCGACTCCGGCTGACGCGGCGTGGAGACGGACGGTTCGCTGATCTGGTTTTCAGTTTTCACACCTCGAAAGTGGCGACACGGCCGCGAATCCGTAGGTGAGCATGTCGATTGCCTCAGCCCTGCTGCGGGCGTTCGGGGGGAGCTCGCCCATTCCGGGCTTCCTGCAGTCGGAAAGCCGAAACCCGTATCCCCGGCCGCCTGCTACTCGCCGTCGATGGACTGTGACCGGTGTGGTGACGACGCCGTCATGCATGCCGCCTACTCCGGCGCGCATCTCTGTGCGGACCACTTCACGCGCTCCGTCGAGAAGCGGGTGCGCCGCCGAATCCGGGAGGACAGCCTCCTTTCTAAGGACGCGACCCCCGAGGAGCCCGAAACGTGGGTTATCGGTCTCTCGGGGGGGAAAGACAGCGTCGTCCTCACGGAGATTCTCTACGAAACGTTCGGCAAGGACCCCCGAGTCGAACTTGTCGCCCTCTCGATTCACGAGGGGATCGAGGGCTACCGCGACGAGTCTCTCGCCGCTTCCGAAGAGCTGACTGACCGCCTCGAGATGGCCCACAAAGTGGTGGGCTACGAGGAGGAGTTCGGCGTCAAGATGGACGAAGTGGTGGAAGAGGACCCGGAGAACATGGCGCCGTGTGCCTACTGCGGCGTCTTCCGGCGCGACCTGCTGGAGAGCTACGCTGAGGAGCTTGGGGCCGATAAGCTACTCACCGGGCACAATCTGGACGACGAGGCCCAGACCGCGCTGATGAACTTCCTCGAGGGGGACGTCCGCCAGGTGGCCAAGCATTTCGACGCCTCCCTCGGCGGCTTCGACGAGCGCGAGGAGAGCGACTCCTTCGTCCCGCGTGCGAAGCCGCTGCGGGACGTGCCGGAGAAGGAAGTCGCGCTCTATGCGCATCTTGCGGACCTGCCGGCCCACATTACGGAGTGTCCCCACGCGAGTGAGGCGTACCGCGGCGAGATTCAGGAACTACTGTTGAAACTGGAGGAGAACCACCCGGGGACGCGGCACTCGATTATGTCGGGGTACGAGGAGTTGGCCTCCTTGGCGGCTGCTGCGTACGATTCCTCCGAGGGTGGGGAGTTGAAGGAGTGTGTAGAGTGCGGATCGACGACGTCGGGTGAGGTCTGTCGGAAATGTCGGTTGTTGACGTCGATGGAAGCTATTTGAGTAGTGGTATTGGCGGGTTTCGTTGGTGTATTCTCGGTTTTCGTTGTTTTTACGATGGGTTAGTTTCGGGTACAAACACTGGCGCCGCGACGACAACCGCCAACAGCACCGCGGAGTTGTTTGCGGTCCCAACTGTCCAAGCACACTCCGCAGCCCTGTGCGCAGTGCTGGCACATCATCCAACGATCCCGAAATCCATACAGGAACCGTTTCAGACTCGACCAACAGTAACCTCGAAGGGCACAACCTCGCGCCGCCTGTACTCCCCCGCCGCCATCTCCCGAACAACCTCTCGCCCCATCGACCGCCACTCGGACCGAAGCTCGTCGTACTCCTCGCCCACCGCGTTCCGGATCTCCGACTCGTGGTCGGCCAACCCGGCACCGCTCGCTTTCCTGGCAGCGTCCTCCATCGCCGGCTCACAATAGGGCGGTTCGACCAGCTTCTCGTGACGATACACCCGGTCGGCAACGACCGATATCCCCGCATTCTCGAACAGCGTCTCCACCCGATCACCCAGCGCCACATCCGTCCCGATCCCCTCGAGATACGCCGCCCGAACACGGGACTCCAGCCGTTCCTCGGCCTCGACCGTCGACGAGACCTCGACGGCGGCGTTGTTCGGCTCGACTGCCGCCACGAAGTCCGATGAAACGCGAGCGAACTCCACTACTGCCGCCCCAGGCCCCGGGAGATTGATGAGGAGCGCCTGGCAGACCACCAGGTCGAACGTGTCGTCCGGGAACGGGAGCCGGGTCGCGTCGGCGGCGACCATCGGCAGCCCCGTCTGCTCGCGCGCAACGTCCAGCAGCCCGGTATCGGCGTCGGCGCCGATGACCGTGCCGGGCGTCTCGCGATCGAGCACACGGGTCAGTTCACCCGTCCCGCAGCCGACGTCCAGCACGCGCTCGCGGGAGTCGAGCGAGAGCGGGGCCAGCGCGGCGGTCTCCTCCCACATCCCGCGGCGGGTGTGTTCGAGATACTCGGCGGTGAACTCGCGCACGGCACCGGGTCCGCCCGGCGCGGAGAAAAGTGGGTCGGTGGCGGTTAGCTCCGGCGGCGGGCCAGGAGGGCGGCGACGAAGATCCCGAGCGCGCCAAGCAGCACGGGTGTGCCGAAGCCGGGGAGCTCAGTTTGGGTGCGTTCCGGGCGTTCAGTCGGGTAGCGCACCGTTATCTCGATGGGTTCGGTATCGACAGGGTGGGTGTCACTTCCCGCGAACATCGGGAGCTGGTACGTCTCGGAGTCGTTAGTCGCCTCGATCGCCACGAACAGCTTCAGCTCCGCTGAGACGGTCTCGTCGGGCTCGACGGCGCCCCAGGTGAACGTGCGGTTGGCGCCGTGGTACGTCGCGGACTCCGAACTGGTGGACGCGATGTTCCAGCCGTCGGGCAGTGAGCCGAGGGTGAGCTTCAGCCCCTCGACTGCTCGGTCGCCGGTGTGTTCCAGCGTGAACGTCACTGTTGCCCGGCCACCGGGCTCGCTAGTCACCGGCTCTGCGGTGAACCCGAGTGGCTCGGTCGTCCGAAGCGTAAGATCCAGTGTCCCCGGCTCGTAGCGCCGCAGCCGGCTCACCCCTTCGTCGGACACCGCCATGACCGCTTCGGCGTCGACGTCGTCGCCGACAGTCAGTTCGTAGAAACCGGACTCGTCGGTCGTTGCCGTCACGACGCTCTCGGGCGGGTCGGCAGCGATGTCACGGAGCTCAGCAGTCGAGGCGTTCTCGAACAGGCTCTGAGTCCCCACAAGTACAATCGCGTCCGCGACGGCGCTTCCGTTGAGGTAACTGACCGTGCCGGAGATGGTGGTCTCCGCTGCCGCGTCGACAGCCGCCGGGGCAGCGCTCGTCGCGGGTGATACGGGCGCGCCGACCGCGGCGGCTGGGATGGTGGCCAGCGCGAGCAGGACGGCAACGAGAACGGGGAGTCGCATGGTGGAGGTTGGGAGAGGAGCGGTAAGTCTCCCTCGGATTAGGGCTCCTGGGTGCCGTCCGAACGGCTGCGAGATGCTGCGTCGTTCTTCCCTCACGTGGCCACCCGTCCCGGTATTCCTGGAGGATCGATCCCCGCGGAACCGCGTCCGGCGGCTCACCGCTGAAACGGAGGAGATGGTTATCCCCGGCGATATCGACAATGTCAACCACGGAGAGAGAGACGTCCATCCGCGCAACGTATCCGTTCAGGTAAGACACCGTATCTTCCACGGGCTCCGGGCACAACAGAGAGCCGAACCTATTGCGACGCGAGATCTGACAGCGGAATACCGCACGATACCCATCGTTGCCGGCAGCTTCAACCTCGAATATGAGTATGAGCGCACCGTTTGCATGCTCTGGGAGCGAGAGCGGTGCGTCGCCGACGAACCTGAACGCGCCGGCGATTCACACGAACCGAGCCGCCTGCACTGGTGGGTAACCGAGCACGAGGTAGTTCGCGAACGCGTCGACGGTTTCGGGCTGCATCGGCGTCGAATCAACCCCGGGGAGCTGGACAGTATCGGCTACTGATAGTCGGGGACCGTCCCCAGGCCAGATAGCACCTCGGGTTCGACCTCCCCATCGATATTCGCTGCCTCGAACCGGATGACACCCCCGTTTTCGGCGAGTTCGGCGAGCCGATCGGCCGAGACCGGCGTGTCGAACGCGATGGTGCTGTCGGCCAAGTGGAACGTATCGGGACACTCCTGCGAGAAGAGGGCGGCCGTCCGGCCGACGGTGTCTTCGAGCGGGATCGGAGCGCGGGCGGATACGCGGTAGGCGTCACCGTCGGCCGCCACAACGGAGAAGATCGCCGGCGGATCGCCGGAGGGCCGAACCGCGACCGAAAGCGACCCGTCGCCGAGAAAACGCGAGCTCTCATAGAACCCCGCGAGCTGTGTACTCAGTGCGACGGAGTAGCCGAACACGAGATACGTTCCGAACCGCTCGGCCGCGTGCAGGGAGAGCGGCTGCTCCGGCAGCGCGGCGACTGTCACCCCGTCGAACAGGCCCGTCAGCGGCGCCGTCTCCGCGCGGTCCCACCGGAAGGACACCACACCGACATCCCCGTTCGGGATGTCGTCGAAGCTGAGGATACCGTCCGAGCAGACGAACCCCGCAGTCGTCACACGGCCGCCGTAGTGGACGTAGAGATACTCTCCCCGCAGCACCGTTCGAAGCTCAGCACGCGTGACGTCGGGTCGGTATTCCGCGGTCGGCGTCCCCTCACCGATGTCGACCTGTGCCCAGTTCACGCGGTCGAACCGACCGCCCGCCGAGGGCGGATCGCCGATGAACAGTACCGACGCCTCCGCCCCCGGAGCGCGCTCCAGCGCCGCCATCCGCTGGCGTCCTGCCTCGGGAAGCGACGCGACACCCGGCGAGACGGTGCTGGCTGTCGACAGCTGAATCGAATTATCGATCGGGGAGGGCTCGCCAGTCGTCCGCGGCTGCCCATCCGCCGTGACGTGGATTCGATCGAAGGAGTTGAGCAGGTATGGGACTGCCTCCGCATCCGCCATCGTCGGTCGGAGCGTCGCCGTCGCCGGCCAGCGCGGCAGGAGCGGCTCCAGGCTATCGAACGGCACCTCCAGATACTCCCGGAGCTGCTGGGTGACCGGCTCGTCGTAGAGTTCGGGCGGGTAGAACGGGAGCTCCGGGGCGAGTTCGTCGTACTCTGCGCGCGGGTTGGAGTAGTAGCCCCCGATACGGACGAGACTGTCGAGGAGCGTACACCGGGCGAGCAGTTCGTCGACGGACTGCTCGAGCCGCTCCCCGCTGCCCAGCGGTTCCGTGTGCCGGTCGAACCGGAGCTCCGCCCGGTCACCGGAAACGACCTCGGCGCCGAGATAGTGGGCCAGCGGCGTCACCCGGAGGACAGCGGCGGTATCGGCCGGCACGGCCACGGTCACCCCTGTCTCCGGCTTCGAAAGCGGGTCGGGGATATCGAGCCCCTCCCCGATCTCGATTGCAGGCGGATGACCCCGAAGCGTCGGCCACGAACGTTCGGCCGACCACTCCTTGATCGACGAGCCGAGGTAGGAGGCTGCCTCCATCAGCGCCTCGGGATCGTCGGAGACGGTCATCGTCGCCGCCGGCTCCTCGTGGAACGACCGCGCGCCGATGACCACCTGCGTCGGCTCGGCGAACTCGAACACCAACGCCTCGACGGCATCGTTCCCAGCGTCTTCGAGGTAGCCGGTGATGGTCCCGCGCTCGACGTAGACGAGCGTCTTCAGACTCGCGGAGAGGTCGAGAAACGTCCCCTCGGCGGCAACAGAGAACGGCTGGGTCGTGACGTTGCCGTAATGCTCCCCGTCGAGATCGCGAACGGCCGCCGCCGTGGTGTCCTCGCTCCGCAGCGATTCCACTTCGAGACTCACCGCGCCGTCCACGGGGACGTCGAACCACGACCCGCTCGCAGGCGTGAACGACGTGGCTCCCTCGGTTTCGAGGATGAACTCCCCACCTCCGACCTCATCACGCAGCGTTAGCGCTCCGTTCTCGAGGGAGAACGACACCGGCCCCATCTCGCTGATCGTTCTCCCAGACATACGCCAGTGCAATCGGTACGCGGGGATATGATTGTTGCCCCGTTTGCGACAACGGAAGTGGCGAGGCTGACTACTCCTCGTGGAGCGCTTGGACGTGCTCGACGTTCCAGGCGTAGCTGCGGCCGTCCTCCGTCGGCGTCTCCAGCACGAACGGCTGGTCGCGCCACTGCGGGTGGGTGAGGATGCGGCGCATGCCGTCGTCGCCGATGTGGCCGTCGCCGATGTGGGCGTGTTCGTCCTTGTTCGTCCCGCAGGCGTGCTTGGAGTCGTTGAGGTGGATGCAGTAGAGGTGTTCAGTGCCGACCACGTCGTCGAACTCCGCCACCGTCTCGTCGACGGCCTCGGGCGTCGAGAGGTCGTAGCCCGCCGCGAACATGTGGGCGGTGTCGAGACAGACGCCGACCTCGGCCGCAGTCCCCTCGACGACGCGTGCGAGATGCTCGAACTGGCCGCCGAGCTTGGTGCCGCTGCCGGCGTCGCTCTCGACCAGCACCATGACGCCATCGGGGATGTCCAGCTCGTCGATAACCGAGATGGCGTTCTCGATGCCGCCGTCGACGCCCGCACCGGTGTGGGCACCGAGGTGGACGTTCACGTACTCGATGCCGAGTTCGTGGGCGGCGTCGACCTCCTGCTGCATCGAGTCGAGGCTCTTCGCGCGGAGGTCGTCCTTCGGCGTACAGAGGTTGACGAGGTAGGAGGAGTGGATGACCCACGGCCCAGCGAGCGCTGCTTCGGTCTCCTCGCGGAACTGTGTGGCACCCTCGTCGCTGATGTCGCCGTGGTCCCAGACCTGTGGGGAGTGGGTGAACACCTGGCCGCAGTTACCACCGATATCCAACTGCCGTTCGACCGCGTTGCCGACCCCGCCGGCGATGGAGACGTGCGCGCCAATCCTGAGCATGGCTGGACTGGGCAAGCGACCGGCAAAAGCAGTTCGGAACCGACCAGCGGGAGGATTCGAACTACGCGGGGCGAGCGACGCGAGCCTCGCCATCGAGTTCGGAACCGTGCGTCGACGGAGCGGATCACACGAACCGAGCGGAGCGAGGGTCGCCAGCTGGTCCGAAGCCGGCAGACCTGTGGCGATTCAGCGCTCGCTCCCCTCGCGCTCGCGCACCCACGAATCGTGTCCGTACTTTTCGGCGGCGATCTCCCGCCCGCGGGCCAGTTCCGCTTCGGTCCACTCCCCGTCCTCGGCGTCGGCCCACTCCGCGAGCGCGGACTCGAAGGCCGCAACTGCCTCCTCCCGAGTGACGTCGACGATATCGGTGACACCCGCGACGCGCTCCTCGAACGCCTCGGGGGAGACGCCCGGCTCCGAAAAGACGCCGAGGTGGCGCTCGGGCGTAGCGTCGTAGGTGATAGAGCCATGCTGGATGACCGCCTCCTTCTGGCGGTACTGGGCGTTGCCAGCCAGCTTACGGCCGGTGCCGCCGTCGCTGACCACGTCGTGGGCCGGATGGAGCGCGCGGAGGTAACACGCCGGCTCGTAGAGCGCGGGACGGGCCTCCTCGACGAAGTCGGCGTCGGCGCCGAGCCGGGCGAAGCCGTCGAGAACTGGCGGGCAGAGCAGGTGGTACGATTCCATCAGCTCGCCGGGGAGCTCCACAGCGGGCGCGGTGATGGAGTAGGAGATGTCGCCGAGTGAGTCGTGGTAGATCCCACCGCCGCCGGTCTGGCGCCGGGTCACATCGATGCCCTCGGCCTCGCAGAACGCCCAGTCGACGGTTTCGGGCGCCTGGCCGTAGCCCATGGAGAGACAGCTCGGCTCCCAGCGGTAGAGCCGGACCGTGCGCGGGCCGCCCGCGGCGGCCGTCTCGGCGGCCACCTCGTCCAGCGCCATGTTGAGCGGCCCCGGGCGGGCCTCCTCGCGGATCAACCGCCACTCCCGGTCGGCAATGTCGTCAGCATCGGTCATGGTTCCGGGTTCGGCGGCACGGGGAAAGCGGTTATGGGCCGTGGTTTGGGGGAACGAGGAGAAGACAGTGAGCCCCGTCGACGCGCGTTGCGGTGGCGCGAAGCGGCCACGCCCCCGTGCGCGGCCCGAGCGCGAGGTTCTCGCGAGTGAAACGAGCGGGAGCACGAGAGAGCGTGCACTCTCGGAGGACGACTGAGCGAACGACGTGAGCGAAGGAGTCGGCTGGGAAGGCGCGTAAGCGGTGCTGTCGGGTTGGACTGATAGTGATTACTGCGAGTCTGTCCCGCCGTGACCATCCGTGTCGGTGAGGGGAGCCCCTGAACCGGCGTCGTTCGACACCGTCGATGACACTATTCGCCGTAATCATTATGAAAGGGCGGGGGCTTTCACGGTGTTCCCGTTCCCATTCCCGTTCTCAACCGTCGTCAAACTGAACCGAGCGAACGCGACGAATAACGCGGCACCCTTTTTCCCGCCCGGCACCCAGAACACGTATGGTCGGCAACGTCGCGAGCGTCATGGCCGAGCTCGAAGCCGAGGATTTCTACCTCCTCTCCGGGCTCGAACAGGGGATGCGTTTCTCCGAGTGGGTGAACCTGGAGAAGCTTCCCGACTACGCCGACATGACCGAGGAAGAAACGAAGTACCGACTCGACCGCTGTGCGGACCGCGAACTGGTCGAGCGCAAGACGATGCAGTACGAGGGCTACCGGCTCACCTTCGAGGGGTACGACTGTCTCGCGCTGCGGACGTTCTCCGAACGGGGCACGATCGATGGGGTGGGCGCCTCCCTCGGCGTCGGCAAGGAGAGCGACGTCTACGAGGTGCAGTCCTACCAGCCGATGGCGCTGAAATACCACCGCGAAGGGTACACGGGGTTCCGGAAGGTGGACAAGGAGCGGGAGTACACCGCCGACCGCCATCACGTCTCGTGGTTCTACACCGCACGGAAAGCCGCCGAGCGGGAGCACGAGGTGCTCGCCGATCTCTATCCCGACGTGTCGGTCCCGCGGCCGGTGGACCAGAACCGCCACGCCATCCTGATGGCGAAGTTCGAGGGGGTCGAACTCGCTCGCGCCTCGTTCCCGCCCGCGCAGGTGACCGGCGTCTGTGACCTGGTGCTCCGGGAGATGCGCGACGCCTATCACGCCGGCTACGTCCACGCCGACATGAGCCAGCACAACGTCGCCGTCGCCGAGAGCGGCATCACCGTCTTCGACTGGCCCCAGGCGGTCCCAACCGATCACGAGAACGCCGACGAGTTACTGGAACGCGACGTGGAGAACGTGGTGAGTTTCTTCCAGCGCAAGTACCCCGGCGAGATGCCCGATGAGGTCGATTATCGCGCGCTCGCGAAGACGATTCGCACTGGCGACGGGGAGTTCGGGAGCGTGACAAAGTTCGGCGAAGACGCGTAGGCGGGGAGAGTGGTGTATCGAGCGACGACCCCAGGCGACTGTAGGGCGCCCTCGTCGCTAGCCGTCGACCACGCCGGAAACGAGGTCGCCCGGTGGCCGCCTGACGGTGAAGGCGGGCGTCGACAAACCGCGCCTCGGCTCGGCGGCACCAGTTCACGACGGCGTCGATCGGTGCCAGTTTCATCGACTCGCCGTTCACATCCGTGGTCGGGAGTGACGACGCATCGACGTCGGGGGTCGAGGGCGGGTCCGGAACCGCAGGTGGGAAGCCATCCCCCGGAGCCTTGTCGCTCGGGTAGTCGCCGTTGGTCACGAACGTCCTCTCGATCGTTCCTGGATGCTCGAAGGGAGCACCGGGAGTCCCATCATCGTCCTGTCGCGACCGAGAGCCCGACGCCCACAGTTGTGAGAACCCCGCGGCGATTCATACTGGGAAAGCTACACGATGGTTGAGTAAACCCCCGGCGCTGGGCCGGTGACGGGGGGCAGGCCAGTTCCGCGCTGTTCTCGTCGAGCGTCTCTCGCTCGCGCGCCCCGGACGGGTGACGCCACTCGACATCACTGACGGAAGCCCACCGCGGCCGAGAATCGTCTCTGGGGCGCCGACGGTCACGTCCCGGGCGCCGCCGTTCTGCCCCGGCGGGACCGCCGACACCTCGTGTCGCGTCCGATCCGTATCCGTCGCGACGTTGACCCAGCCGTCCAGTGGGCGGCGGGAGACGCTCCCATCGGTGCCGACAGCAACCGCGAACCGCGTCGAACCCGTCGACGAGAGACGGGGTATCCGAGTAATTCAAGCGTGACCGACAAACACGTATTGCGACCCGACTCGAAGCAGTGTGTGAGCTCGCTGTGCGACGAGCGTCAGACGCTATTTCCCGTCGTACAGCCGTCTGACGTGGTTTTTCAAGGGCCTATCCCGTTACTGGAACGTGTCGTCCAGGCCCTCTCCCGGGACCATCGACGACCCACCCCGAGCAGAGGAACCGAGCGACAACCGAGGCAGCCCGATCCCGACAGTGACCCAGCCCGACTCCACCGATCAGCAGACCCAGCCCGACTCCACCGGTCAACAG
>NZ_JAZKRY010000093.1:0-10870 GCF_036626355.1 Halolamina sp.
ACACGACAGCGTGGGACGGTTGCCAATCACCGTCCCACACTACAGCCACCGTTTTCACGCCCCCTTCCCAACGACACTCAATGAGCCAGGCGCCCGATTCGAACCCGTACATCCGTCAACCGGACACCGAATTCGCGCCAACCGGCGAGTTGAGCGAGGACCAAGCCCGCGAGCAAGCCGAACAGCTCCGGGAGGCGATCCGCTATCACGACTACCGGTACTACGTGGAGAACGACCCGGTCATCTCCGACCGGGCGTACGACAAGCTGTTCGAGCGCCTGGAGAAGCTGGAGACGGCGTTCGACCTCGACACCGAGAACTCCCCGACCCGGCGCGTCGGCGGCGAACCCGTCGAGGAACTGGAGGACGTCGACCTCGTCGTCCCGCTGCTCTCGCTCGACTCCTCGGGCGAGGCGAAGGACGTCCGTGACTTCGACGACCGGATCCATCGGAAGCTCCGGGAAGCCGGTATCGGCGGCGACGGTGCGGAGCCACGCGTCGAGTACGTCTGCGAGCCGAAGTTCGACGGGCTCTCCATCGAGATCACGTATCTCGATGGCGTCTACGAGCGTGCGGCCACCCGCGGCGACGGCGAAACCGGCGACGACGTGACCGAGAACGTCCGCACCATCACCTCGGTTCCCCAGCGGCTCCGGGGCGACCCGCCTGCAGTGCTCGTGGTCCGTGGGGAGATTCACATGCCCCTCGACGGGTTCCAGGCGCACAACCGCGAGCGCATCGAGGAGGGCCAAGAGCCCTTCGCCAACCCGCGCAACGCCGCCGCGGGGAGCCTCCGACAGCTCGACCCATCCGTCACCGCCGAGCGTCCCCTCGACTGCTTCTTTTACGACGTCCTCTGGGCGAGCCACGAACCGGTCGACAGCGTCGAGGCTGTCGGGCCGGCCGAGCCTGACGAGGAGGACGCCTCGGCCGGCGCGGGAGAGCTCGACGGACTTGACACCCACTGGGCGGAACACCAGCAGCTCCCCGACTGGGGGCTCCGGGTGAACGAACGCCACCGCCTCATCGACGATATCGAGGAGGCGATCGACTACCGCGACGAGCTGCTCGAACTTCGGGACGACCTCAACTACGAGATCGACGGAACGGTGGTGAAACTCAACGACCGCGAGCAGTGTCGCGCGCTCGGCACCACCTCCCGACATTACCGCTGGGCGTACGCCTACAAGTTCCCCGCCCGCCGGGAGGCGACCCGCATCGCCGATATCGTCGTACAGGTGGGTCGAACCGGGCGACTCACCCCGGTCGCGCTGCTCGACCCGGTCGACGTCGGCGGCGTCACTGTCTCGCGTGCGAGCCTCCACAACCAGGACGAGATCGCCGAGCGTGGCATCGGCGTCGGCGACGTGGTCCGCGTCGAGCGCGCCGGCGACGTGATTCCGTACGTCACGGAGGTCCTCGAGTCCAACTCGGACGGGTATTTCGAGCTCCCAGACCAGTGCCCGGTCTGTGGAAGTGAGGTGGAGGCCGACGGCCCGCTCCGGTTCTGTACGGGCGGCATCTCCTGTCCCGCACAGCTGAAACGCGCCGTCGAGCATTACGCCAGTGACCGCGGGCTGGATATCGAAGGGCTGGGCGAGGAGGCCGCAGAACAGCTGGTCGACGAGGGGCTCATCGAGGACTCCGTCGCCGACCTCTACGACCTCACGAAATCGGCGCTGACCGACCTGGAAGGCTGGGGCGAGATTAGCGCCGAGAACCTGCTCGAGGAGCTCGAGGCGTCGAAACCCCCCGACTTGGGCGCGTTCATCTCCGCACTCGGCGTGCCCGGCGTCGGGCCGACGATGGCTGACGACCTCGCGAGGGCGTTCGGTGAGCTCGACTCACTGCTCGCGGCGGACGAGGCACAGATCCGTGAGGTCGACGGGTTCGGCCCGACAGTCGCCAGCCACGTTGTGGAGTTCTTCACCAACGAGCGCAATCGTCGGGTGATCGAGCGCCTCCGTGAGGCTGGCGTCGATCCCCAGAGCGCCGAGGAGTCCATCGAGGGGCACGAACTCGACGGGCTGACGTTCGTCTTCACCGGCGCGCTCGAGATTACCCGTGACGAAGCCCAACAACTCGTCGAAGCCCACGGCGCCAACGCGACGAGTTCAGTGTCGAGCAACACCGACTACCTCGTCGCAGGCGAGGACCCGGGCCAGACCAAACGCGACGACGCCGCAGAGCACGACGTCCCCGTGCTCGACGAGGCGAAGTTCTCGGCGCTGTTGACCGACCACGATATCGAGTACCCGCCCGACGCGTGACCCGAACGCGTTCGGGGAGAACGGCCGTCAGCAATCACAACCACCTTAACCCGGGCTACCGAAAGCCGTACTATGGCTGTGAACACTACGGCGCTGGGGGTCGCAGTCCTCCTCAGCGGGGTGCTGGCGGTGCTTCACTTCGTTCGTGGGACGGGGTGGGAGTCCGGCCCGGATATCTCGGACGAGCTGCTCGAACACCGCGCCTCGACGGTGCCCGAGACTGATTTCGCCGAACCCCACAACCGCGCAGTCGGTGGCGGCGGTGGCGGCGCCGTCGCTGTCGGCGGTGAGGCGGGCGAAGAGGGTGAACTCGAAGGGGCCGAAGAGGGCGAAGTGGAACCCAGCCCCGCCGAGATTCCCGAGGACGAGGTCGAGTACTTCGAAATCGAGTTCGTCAAAGAGGGCGAAACCGTCGAACTGCCGAACAACGAGACCATCCTCGACGCCGGCGAGGAGGAAGGGTTCGACCTCCCCTACGCCTGTCGACAGGGGCAGTGTGTCTCCTGTGCCGGCCAGGTTCAAGAGGGAGCCAGCGAGGACTACCTCGTCCACGACGGCCAGGAGATGCTCTCCGATGGTGAGATCGACGACGGCTACACCCTGACCTGTGTGGCCTACCCCCGGGACGACTTCACGCTCGAGACCGCCGAAGCGCCCTAAGAGCGCCCGGTTCCTGTCCAGGCTGCTTCTTCCGACGCGTTCAAGCGGGCCGCTGCCGACTGACCACCCGTGCCCAGCCCCACGCCGGAGGTCCGCGGTTCGCTCACCGAGGGGGAGCTTGCACGACCGATGCTGCAGCTCGCGTGGCCAATCGTCGCCACGCAGCTGCTGATGGTCGCGTACAACCTCACCGACACGCTCTGGCTGGGGCAGTTCTCGACCGACGCCGTCGCCGCCATCTCCCTCGCGTTCCCGCTCATCTTCCTCTTCATCTCCGTCGGCGGCGGCTTCACCGTCGCGGGGAGCACGCTCGTCGCTCAGTACACCGGCGCGAAAAGCGAGCGCTCGGCCGGCACCGTCGCCGGCCAGACGCTCTCTTTCATCACCGCCATCGCGGTGGTCGTCGGCGTTCTCGGCTTCTTCCTCACTGACGCGCTGCTCGGAGTGCTCCCGAGTTCGCCAGCCACGCAGGGCCAGGTGGTGCCCCTCGCCGCCGAGTACATGGAGGTGTTCTTCCTCGGCCTCCCGTTTCTTTTCGGCTACTTCGTTTTCTCGGCGCTGATGCGGGGCTACGGCAACACGCGCGCGCCGATGCTCATCATGGCCGTCAGCGTCGGCATCAACGTCGTCATCGATCCGATACTCATCTTCGGCTGGGGGCCGGTCCCCCGCCTCGGCGTCGCCGGCGCGGCGGTCGCCACCATCAGCTCCCGCGGGGTCGCGACGCTGCTCGGCCTCTACGTCCTGTTCGGCACCAACGCCGGCCCCGACGTCTTTCTCGCGGATTTCCGCCCACGGCTCGAGTATATCGTGAAAATCGTCCGACTCGGCGTCCCCTCGGCGCTGGAGCAGTCGGCCTCCGCGCTGGGGTTCATCACGCTGACGGCGATGGTCGTCACGTTCAAACCCGAAGTCGTCGCGGCCTACGGCCTGGGAAACCGGCTCACCTCGCTGGTCTTTCTCCCCGCGCTTGGGCTCGGCCGGGCGACGAACACCATCGTCGGGCAGAACCTCGGCGCCGGGAAGCCTGACCGCGCCGAGCGGGCGGTGAAGCTGGCGGCGAAAGTCGCTGCGGGGACGATGCTCGGCGTCGCCGTCCTGACGGTGCTTTTCGCCGAGCCGGCGGTGGGGCTGTTCATCGGCACCGGGACGGAGGCCGCTGCCGAGACCATCCGACTCGGCGGGGAGTATCTCCGCGTTCGGGCCTTCGAGTTCGCGTTTATTGGCATCCTCCAGGTCGTGCTGGGTGCCTACCGCGGCGCGGGCAACACGAAGACGGCGCTGGCGTTCTCGCTGGTCGCCCTCTGGCTCGGCCGAGTGCCAATCGTCTACGTCCTCTCGTTCCTGCAGGGGATGGGGCCGGCGGGCATCTGGATCGGGATGGCTGTCGGACAGATCATCGGCGCCATCGCCGCTGCCGTGTGGTTCACCCGCGGGACGTGGAAGAGTTCGGTTATCGAGGCGGGAGCGGACGAAGCGGACAGTGAATCCGCGGTCGATACCGAGGAACGAGCCGACCAGGAGCCGGACAGCGAGGAGTCGGAACCGGCTGGCGAGGAGTAGGTCGACAACGACTCGGCGTCCCGCTGACTGAGCGGTTACCGGCATGCCAGTATCCCGTCAGACCCTTCCTCCTCGCCCCCGCACTGAACCCATGCCCAGCGTCCACGGTCACGAAGTCCGCGGCGTCGACGTCGGCCCCGAGACGCGCTGTCGCCACTACGGGAGCGACGTCGACGTCATCGCGATCCGGTTCCCCTGCTGTGGGACGTTCTCCCCCTGTTTCGAATGCCACGAAGCGGTCGCCGACCACGAGCCCCGGCAGTGGGGTACCGACGACGCCGACGCACCGGCGGTGCTCTGTGGCGTTTGTGGAGACCTGCTGACCGTGCAGGCGTACGTCGACTGCGAGGACCGCTGTCCGGACTGCGGTGCCGCGTTCAACCCCGGCTGTCGACGGCATTATCACTACTACTTCCACGACGCGCTGTTCGGGGACGGGGAGTAGCAGCTGTCGGAAACGGGAGTTCTCTTTTCAGAATCGCTGGGTGATTCGGAGTAGAGACCATTTACTCGCCGCAAGCGACCGAAGGGAGCGAGCGGGCCAAGGAGGCCTCGAAGAGTCCGACGCCGGCTTTTGGTCGAGCGTTTGCCAGGGCCGGCTTCGCCGGCCCGCAGCAAAAGGTCGGGGTTCAGTACCGCGACGGCATGTACGCCATGCCGAGTAGGAGAACGGCCGTTGCGCCGCTCAGGAGCGTGACGCCCCAGAGCCCGTTCTTGTGGTAGGTGTAGGTCTGTGTCGCCTCGTTGTGCTGGTTGAGTGCCTCGAAGTCGTCGGAGAGCAGGATCGTGCTCTCGTCGAGGAACTCGACGAAGAACGTCTGGTCGCCCAGCGTGACGTTCCCGCGCTGGCCGGCCGAGGTGGACATCGTCTCGGGCGCGGTCCAGTTCAGTTCGACGGCATCGGTCGTGACGGTGTCGATAGTCGTCTCGTTGCCGTTGTAGTCGATGGTTTCGCTCTCACTGTACTCTCGGGTCTCGGGCTCCGGGAAGTACTCGTCGGCCGGGACGAGCGTCTGCTCGCCGTCCTCCTCGATGACGACGTGGGCCTCATCTTCGTACATCACCGTCTCATTGTCGGCATCGGGGTCATCCGCGAGGATGGTCTCCTTGTCGAGGACCTGTTCCAGCGTGAACGAGGCGGGGTCGTCGCCCTCGGCGACGAGCACGCGCCACGTCTCGTTGTCGAACTCGACGGTGTCGTTTTTCGCCCAGCTCTCGGTGTACTGGGCGTCCGGGTTGGTCCATTCGAAGACGGCCTCGTACGTGGTGTCGCCGCCACCGCCGTGTCCGTCGCCTTCGGATTCGGACACGTCGACGGAGTCGACGGTGTACTCTTGGCCGGAGACAGTCACGCTATCTCCGGCTTGTAGCTCCTGCCCGTCGGCGTCCAGATGTGGCGACTCGGCTGTAACCACGAGCCCGAACGACAGCGCCCCCACGATGACGAAGAAGGCGGTGAAGACTGCCACAGCGCGTCGTTGCATGCATGGCCATAGGTAGACCCGGCGTGAAAACGGTTCCTCTTTCGGGGGCGGCAGACGGGCACAACCAACAGCCCTGTCGCGGCCGTCGGCGATGTATCGGGTGGGAGCAGCTGGGTACGGACCCGCGGTAGGCTTCGCATAACCGCTGTCAGAGTAAACTACGTAAGTAGCCATGTGATGCCGTACCAGAAGCGTCTCTCTCCACGGATATGGCTCGTGGCAGTAACGATATCGTAGACGAGCGGACACAGGTGTTCAATCGGTCGGGGAGAACTACTACGACGAGTTTCTGCGCATACAGCCGAAGACGGAGTCGTCGCCATCTCTGGACGAGACCCACAACCTCACGCGCATCACGTCAGCACAGCGAGGCGCACTGGCGGACACCGTCGCGGACCACGACCTCTCTCGAGTTGGAAGGGGAGAACTTCGTCACGCTGACTAGCGGGCTCGACGAGCCCGAAGCGGACGCCCGCCTCTGTGCCGACCTGTTGCGCCCGGTCTACTGCGTGGCCCTCGACGACGTCGGCGCCGTGCTCGGCGAACGCGAGCGCGATGCCGCGGCCGATGCCGGAGGCGCCGCCCGTAACGACGGCCGTCCGACTCTCGAGGAGGCTCACGATCCAGAGCCGTCCGGTGGGGCGTTCAAGTGACAGGCCGCGAAGTGCCGGCCGTTTCCGTACTCGGGCTCGACTTCGTAGCTGGGGACCTCCGTCGCACAGATCGTCGGTTCCGTGAACCGCTCTTCGAGCAACCCTGCCGCGTCCAGCCAGCGCTCCTCTTGGAGGGAGTCGACCGCGGTATCGACGACGTCACTGAGAAGTACGGATCGCTCTACGACCTCTGAGCCGCTCCCTCCTCGCTCAGCCCGGCCACCCCGTTCATCAGTCGTGTCCAAGGGCCGGCCCAGTTCGGCCTTCGCGTTGTGGAAGTGCAGCGCGAGCCCCACGCCACCACCGCGAGTCGGTGGTGGGGCCACAGTTTCAAGCCACCGCAACCGAGTAGAATGATACGAGCCACTCCGTCGCGGTTATCCGTGGCGGCATCGTCGGCATGGCCAGCGCGTACGAGCTCGCCACACGGGGTGCCGACGTGACGGTTTATGAAAAGGGCACCCTGGGCTCTGGGAGCACAGGCCGCAGCGGTGGCGGCATTCGCTCCCAGTTCTCGACGCGGGTGAATGTCGACCTCTCGCTCGCCAGCAAGCGCGTCTGGGACGGTTTCGAGGAGCAGTTCGGGGTCGACATCCGGCGACGCCGGGTCGGCTACCTCTTTCTGGCCCGGGAGGAAGCCACCGCAGCCGCGCTCCGAGAGAACGTTGCGATGCAGAACGACCGCGGCGTCCCCTCGACGTACCTCTCTGCGGAAGCCGCCCGCGAACACTGCCCGGAACTCCACCACGGGCGGTACATCGGGGCGGCGTACAACGCCGAAGACGAGTTCGTCGACCCGTATCTGAGCCTGCAAGGCTACGCCAGTGCTGCGCGCGACCACGGCGTCGACGTCCGACCGAAGACCCCGGTGACAGATATCCGGCGCGAGGGTGACGCAGTCACCGGCGTCCGCGTGGATGGGAACTGGGTCGACGCCGACTTCGTCGTCAACGCCGCCGGACCGTGGGCCGGGCAGGTCGCGTCGATGGCAGCTGTCGACCTCCCGATTACGCCGGAACTGCACCGCCTCGCAATCGCCGAACCTGAGGCGCCGCTTCCCGACGACGTTCCACTGACAATCGACGTGGACGGCGGCGCGGTCTTCCGCCCGGAGGGGGATGGGCTCGCCGCCGTAGGGGGCAGCGCTGGCGGTCACCCCACCGCGGACCCGGACGATTTCCCACAGTCAGCCGATCTCCAGTGGAGCCTCGACGTGTTCGAAGCCGTCTCGGAGATGTGTGGTTACTTCGGGCCGGAGTCGACGGTTCGGGACACCATTACCGGGCTCTCCGCGGTAACGCCAGACGCCAACCCCGTTATCGAAGAGACTCTGCCAGGGCTGGTCAACGCAGTTGGCTTCTCCGGTCACGGCTTCATGCACGCCCCCGCCGTCGGCATCCTCGTCGCCGAGCTGATCCTCGACGGCAACGCGAGCCTCGTCGATATCGTTGCCCTGTCGAGTGATCGGTTCGATGGTGACACTGACGCCGAGCGGACGGTTATCTGAGGGGCCGACGAACACGGGGGTTTACGAGCTCGTAGCGGAATGTCATCGCATGCCACAACGAGTCGAGCATGCCAGTGGGACCGACTGGGAGGAGGAGTTCGGCTATGCACGAGCCGTGCGCGTAGGGGAGACCATCCGCGTCTCCGGCACCGCCGCTGTCGAGGACGGTGAGACGGTCGCCCCGAACGATCCGTACGAACAGGCGGTATACGTGTTCGGCGTCGTCGACGATGCACTCGAGGCCCTCGATGCTGGCCCGACGGATGTTGTGTCGACCCGGGTGTACGTCGTGGATTTCGACGATTGGGAACCGATCGGCCGTGCTCACCGGGAGTTCTTCGACGATGTCCGGCCTGCGACAACCCTGCTGGAAGTCGCGTCGCTGCCTGCTCCCGATCTGTGTCTCGAAATCGAGGTCGAGGCCGTCGCACCTGAGTCCTGAGCGGAGGAACATGGTGGCCGAGTTCGAACGTGGCCGTGTCGCTGCCGCTTGCTCCTGGATCGAACCGTACGCGTAGCTCTCGTTGCTCTGGCTCGTTCGTCAGAGAAAGCCAAGGGCCGGATTTGAACCGGCGATGGGCGGCTCTGCAGGCCGCTGCGTTAGGCCGAACTCTGCCACCTTGGCGCACTCGAACGTAGTCGGTTCAATCGTTTAAGCGTACCGTAATCCGGCGCTTTCGCTCGGCGGACCGACCGGCCGAGCGCATCTGAAACTGCACCGCACGCTCTCAAAGTATGAAAAACCGCAATGAATGGAAGACGGCGAACCAGCGTTCCCAGCGGCTCGCGCACGCCAGTAGTTGCTGACACGTGGGTGAGCTTAACTTCCGTGTTCGGGATGGGTACGGGTGTTTCCTCACCGCTCTGGCCGTCACGCCGAGTCGTGGAATCGAACCACGATTACACCAGCCTCGGTCGAACGGTCCGCGTGACCGTATGAAATAAGCGTAGTCCAGTTCGCACCTGGACCCGTTAAACGGGCGCAGTGCAGATTCTGATTACCGGATGAATGATGGCTTCGGACTGTTAGTGCTCGCGGACTCAACGCCTCGTTGCCTCGGCGCGTACATCCCGAGTCTATCTAACTCCTCTTCTACGAGTGTCCTCAACGGTACTTCGTTTCCAAGTGGGTTTCGAGCTTAGATGCGTTCAGCTCTTACCCCGTGTGGCGTGGCTGCCCGGCAATGCTCTTCCGAACAACCGGTACACCAGTGGCCACCAATCGTAGTTCCTCTCGTACTATACGATCGTTCTCGTCAAGTACCATAACACCCCCAATAGATAGCAGCCGACCTGTCTCACGACGGTCTAAACCCAGCTCACGACCTCCTTTAATAGGCGAACAACCTCACCCTTGCCCGCTTCTGCACGGGCAGGATGGAGGGAACCGACATCGAGGTAGCAAGCCACCCGGTCGATATGTGCTCTTGCGGGTGACGACTCTGTTATCCCTAAGGTAGCTTTTCTGTCAGCAACCGGTTCCATCAAGGAACCTGGTTGGTTCGCTAAACCACGCTTTCGCGTCAGCGTCACTCGTTGGGAATGACACTGTCAGACTTCCGTTTGCTCTTGCGCTCTTCCTCGGGTTTCCGACCCGAGTGAGGAAATCTTGGGGCGCGCTCGATATCTTTTCGAGCGCGTACCGCCCCAGTCAAACTGCCCGGCTACCGGTGTCCTCCGCCAGGAGTGAGAGTCGCAGTCACTACCGGGTAGTATTTCACGGCTGGCTCGGTGGCCCGCTAGCGCGGGTACCTGTGTAACGCCTCCTACCTATTCTGCACAGTAGCGACCACGTCTCAGCGACAGCCTGCAGTAAAGCTCTATAGGGTCTTCGCTTCCCCTTGGGGGTCTCCAGACTCCGCACTGGAACGTACAGTTCACCGGGCCCAACGTTGGGACAGTGGCGCTCTCGTTGATCCATTCATGCAAGCCGCTACTGAAGCGGCAAGGTACTACGCTACCTTAAGAGGGTCATAGTTACCCCCGCCGTTGACGGGTCCTTCGTCCTATTGTACTAGGTGTTCAGATACCCGCACTGGGCAGGATTCAGTGACCGTACGAGTCCTTGCGGATTTGCGGTCACCTGTGTTGTTACTAGACAGTCGGAGCGCCCAAGACACTGCGACCTGCCCCGTGTGGGGCAGGCATTCCTTATTGCGAACGTACGGAACTAACTTGCCGAATTCCCTAACGTCGGTTGTCCCGACAGGCCGCGCCTTGCTCTGGCAGAGTACCTGTGTCGGATCTCGGTACGAATATCGTGCTCCCTTTTCACGGACTCCTGGTACCATCGACTCGCGCTGTCTCGAGTTTCGCTCGCTTCTTGCCGTTACGGCGTCCACGAGCTTCCTCGATTCGACTGGGCGAAGGCCCAGCTCGATGTTTCCGGAAGTGTCGGTTTCAATGCACGATAGTGCTGGAATATTAACCAGCTACCCGTTCGACCCCTTCGTCTTACGGGGGGCCTTAGGATCGACTAACCCTTGGCTGATTGACAGTGCCAAGGAACCCTTACTCTTCTGGCCGTCGGGGTTCGCACCCGACTTTCGCTGCTACTATGACTAGGATTTTCTTCACTGAACGGTCCACACGAGTCCTCACCCATGCTTCCATCCGTCCAGAGTGCCAACCTACAGGATTGCCGTTACTCACGGCACCGCTAGGTCTCGGAGGTGGACTTGAGCCCCGATCATTTTCGGCGCCTCGAACCTCGGCCGGTAAGCTGTTACGCTT
>NZ_JAZKRY010000094.1:0-10824 GCF_036626355.1 Halolamina sp.
ATTCGAAACCGCGCGAGGGCCAGTACCGTCGCGTGATTTTCGTCAATTGATACCGTGACGACCGCGGTGGCTGCTCGACTACTGATAGTGATTACTGCGAATAAGTTCATCGACGGTGTCGAACGCCGCCGGTTCAGGGGCTCCCCTCACCGACACGGATGGTCACGGCGGGACAGACTCACAGTAATCACTATGCGGATCGCGACCGCCGCCACGAACACGATTGGGGAGGGTGCTTGCCCAGTAGAGGCAGCAACTGCAACCGCGAACATGGCTGCGGAGGGTGCTTGCACTATTGGGCCGCACCGCATCCGCACCGTATCTGCGCCGTACCGCAGCCGCTTACTCGTCCCCGTGGTCAACGACCGCTTCCAGCAGGTCGCGGGTCCACGGGGGTGAGGACCAGGGTCGGACAGGTTCGACTTTGTCGAGTTCGAACGTCATGCTGGTGACCAGCGTGGGGTTGCCAATTTCGACATCGACCCTTTCCCGAATCTCCCGGCAAGCGGTTCCAGTGATGACACTCGCTTTTCGAGGTGCGGTCTCCAACGTTCCGCCCGGGAAGTCACCCGTGGCCGACGCGTGGTCCGCGTCTTCCCCGAGGGTGATGAACAGGTACTCCGGCTCCCCACGGTCAGGCTCTTCCGGGGCGATTACGTCGACGGTACGTATATCTGGGAGCAACCTCGGGCTTCACCGCAAAAAATATCCGACTGCCCGTACCAATGCCGATAAATTACTTCGCGAGCATCGCCGACGAAGACAGACTTATCCCCAGTCTAGTCTATGTGGATGTATGGCACAGACGGACCGACCGCAGAACATTCCGCACTGGTACTCACCTGAAAGTGAAGTCCTATCGCTCTCTTCCGGAGAGGGCGCCCGCGTCACTGACGATGAGGGCACCGAGTATCTCGACTTCGTTGCACAGCTTTACTGCGTCAACGCGGGGCACTCGAACGAGTCCATCATCCAGGCGATGACCGGCCAGGCCCGCCAGATCCCGTACGTCTCGTCCTCGAAGACGACACCGGCTCGCGACGAACTGGCCGGGCGGCTGGCCGAACGCGCACCGGGCGCGCTGAACGACGTGTTCTTCTCCATCTCCGGGAGCGAGGCCAACGAGTCGGCTATCCAGATCGCCCGGGAGTATCAGGACGCGCCGAAAGTGCTCACGCGCTGGCGCTCCTACCACGGCTCGACGTACGCTGCCGGCGGGCTCTCGGGCGATCCCGAGACCCGCGGGAAGATCGAGCGCTACGCCGCGACCACCGGTATCGCGAAGTTCCTCCCGCCACTGGTCCACAACTCCCCCTTCGACGGCGACACGCCCGAGGAGATCGCCCAGCAGGCCGCCGACCACCTCGAGTTCGTCATCAAAAACGAGGGGCCCGACTCGATCGCAGCGGTGCTAACCGAACCCGTCGCAGGGACCTCCGGCGCCTATCCGGCACCACCGGGCTACTTCGAGCGCGTCCGTGAGATCTGTGACAAGTACGACGTGCTGCTCATCTCCGACGAGGTCATCGCCGGCTTCGGCCGCTGTGGCGACTGGTTCGGGATTAATACGTACGACGTGGAGCCGGACATGATCACGTTCGCGAAGGGCGTGACCAGCGCCTACGCACCGCTTGGCGGCGTACTCGCACGCGAAGATATCGCTGCCGAGGTCCGCAAGGACGGCCACGACCTCGGTCAGACGTTCGCCGGCCACCCGGTGGGCTGCGCCGCAGCCAACGCCGCGATGGACGCCTACGAAGACGGGCTCATCGAGAACTGCCAGGAGCTCGCGCCGTATATCGAATCGGAGCTCCGAGCACTCGGCGAACGCCACGAGGAGGTCGCCCACGTTCACGGCCGCGGGCTGCTCTGGTCCGTCGAGTTCGGCCACCCCGAAACGGGCGAGCCGTTCGTCGACACCCGTGTCGAGCCTGACGCCGACAACCCCGTCGGTGATGTGCGCGAGGTAGCGCAGGAACACGGGGTGCTGTTCGGAGGGGGCCGACCGGACACGCAGGTGCTGCTCTCGCCGCCGCTCTGTATCGACCGGTCGGATATCGACGAGGCGGTCGCTGCGCTGGAAGCGGGAATCGAGGCGACGTTCTGAGCGGTCGCCATACCCACCGTGGCTGCTCCTCGGTGGCGGTCAGAACAGTTCGTCCCAACGTGGCTGGTCGGATTCGGGGCGACACAGTCACGGCATCGGTTCCGCGGCGGCGAAACGGAGTTCGCCGCAGGTCACGTGCAGCTGTCGGTCATACACAGTCACGGCATCGGTTCCGCGGCGGCGAAACGGAGTTCGCCGCAGGTCACGTGCCGTGACTGGTCATTCGTGCGCGTCGTCCCAGTCATCCGGCTTCTTCGCGTTCCCACAGACGTTGCATTCGATACGCCCCATCGAGTCCATCGCATTGTCAGTCGTCTCACAGCTGCCACAGAAGTAGCCCCAGCGCTCGTCGGCATCAGGTGAAACGTACGCGACGAAAAACGGCCCCTTCGTCCCGCGCTCCCCCCTCGAGAGGTCGACGTGAACCGTCTCGCCCTCGGCGGTACGGATAGCTTCCAGTTGCATACTCGGATGAAGACGGCCGAGAGCCAAGAACGTACGGCTCTGTGGGCTACCGCGTCGCGCGCTTCCAGTCCGCCAGGGTGAGCCGACCCCCGTTCAACTCCTCGGAATCAGCTTCAGTCGCCGCCCAGTGGAACATTCCGGCCACGTCCTCCGGGTCGCGGCCCTGCCCGCCCGTGAGTTCGGTGGCGACGACGCCCGGGTCGACGACGCCGACTGCCTGCTCGATATCGGCGGCGAAGCCGCGGGCAACCGCCTCCGCAGCGGCTTTCGACACCGCGTAGCCGCCGTAGCCTGCGCTGGGTTCGGTCGCCACCGCTCCCGACGGCACGAGCACCCGCGCGTCCGCGGCGAGATGCGGGAGCGCTTCTTTGACCGTCGTGAAGACGCCGCGGGCGTTGGTCCTGAACTGGTTGTCGAACGCCGTGTAGCTCTCCTCGGGAAGCGGTGACTCGCCCGGTTCGCCGTGGAACACCGCCGCACAGGGGAGGACCAGGTCGATCTCACCGCCTGCGCGGGCGGCACGCTCCATCAGTCGCTCGGCATCGAACTCGTCGCGCACGTCGGCGGTGGCCGTCTCGACGCTCGGCCGGTCGGAGAACAGGCCGTCCGACGCTCCGTCGTCGCTTGACATCGGCCGGTCGTCGCTCCCGGTGCGCACGGCGGCGACGACGGTTGCGCCCGCATCCGCGAACGCCCGCACGAGCGCAGCCCCGATTCCCCCTGCCCCACCGGTCACAACCACCGTAGAGTCGTCCATACCGAACGGGGGACCGGCAGGAACTTAGCGGTGTTCGTCGCGGCCCGTCAGGCTGAATCCATTCGATATCCAGGGCCACGTGACAGGTTGCCTCTGAGGAGACTGCGAAGTAACCGTTGCCTGATCCGTGTTTCCGAGATACCCTGCGAACTCCGTATCTCCGGGGACGTCGCACTGACGCTGCAGACGCTCTCGGGAGTTTCGAACGTCTACATGATCTGCCCGGCCCGGGCTCTCCGCACCAATCACCGGCGCTCACGCCCACTTCGGCGTGCTCTCCGTCCTGGCAGTTGTCACCGGGCTGGCTATCGAGCGGACGGAGCTGGGTGGTCGCCGACGAACCGTCGCTATCTGGGGGTCATCGTCGGCCAGTGCTCCTCCCGGCGACGGGGTTGATGGAGCTGGTTACACCGCCGCTGCTGCTCACCGCCTACCGCTGGGGCGCACCCCTCACCATTTCGAGAGGTCTGGTTGCGTGTGGCACGCTTACGGCCGACGAAACGGCAACGCGATAGCCGCCGATGCCTCCCGGCTTTAAGCCCATCGGGCCACTCCCTTACACATGGACGTTTCCCCGGAGCTTCCCACCATCGAAGGGAGATCAGTTGCTGTCATCGGCGGCGGAATCGGCGGGCTCTCGTCGGCCTGCTACCTCGCCGGCGCGGGCGCCGACGTCACGCTGCTCGAACGCAACGAGCAACTGGGCGGCCGCGCGAGCGTACTGGAACGCGACGGGTTCCGCTTCGATATGGGGCCCTCGTGGTATCTGATGCCCGACGTGTTCGAGCGCTTCTTCTCCCACTTCGACCGTGAGCCGAGCGACTACTACACGCTCTCGCGGCTCGACCCCCACTACCGTATCATGTGGAAAGACGGCGACAGCATGGACCTCTCGCCGAACGTCGCCGAGAACATCGAAAAGTTCGAGGCCTACGAGGACGGCGCCGGCGACGCACTTGAGGAGTATCTGGAGAAATCCACACTCAACTACGAGGTGGGGATGGAGCATTTCGTCTACGAGGATCGCCCACGACTGCGGGATTATCTCGACCCGGACGTCGGGCGACAGGCCCGCGGCCTCTCGATGCTCGGCTCGATGCAGGACCACGTCGAGAACTACTTCGACCACCCCAAACTCCAGCAGGTGATGCAGTACACCCTCGTCTTCCTGGGTGGTTCGCCGAACAACACGCCGGCGCTCTACAACCTGATGAGTCACGTCGATTTCAACCTTGGCGTCTACTACCCCGACGGCGGGCTTGGCGCCGTCATCGACGGCCTCGTCGACCTCGGCAGCGAACTCGGCGTCGAGTACCGGACCGGCGCGGACGTGACCACTATCCACGGCCAGCGCGGCGGGTTCAAGCTGGATTACGACGGTGCCAGCAGGAGCGACTACGCACCCAGCGGTCGCCACGCCGACCACCGAGTCGACGGTGCCGGCTACGCGCTCGCGGACCTCGTCGTCAGCGACGCCGACTACGCCTACACCGAACAGGAGCTCCTGCCGCCGGAGAAGCGCCAGTACGACCCGGACTACTGGGCGTCACGGACCTACGCACCCTCGGCGTTCCTGCTCTACATGGGCGTGGAAGGCGACGTGCCCAATCTCGCCCACCACACGCTCGTGCTTCCGACGGAGTGGGAGGAGCATTTCGAGCAGATATTCGACAGGCCGGCGTGGCCCGACGACCCGGCGTACTACCTCTGTGTGCCCTCGAAAACCGACGAGACCGTCGCCCCGGAGGGTCACTCGAACCTCTTTGCGCTGGTTCCTATCGCCCCTGGCCTGGAAGATGACGAAGCGACCCGCGCGGCCTACCGCGAGTCGGTGCTCGACGATATCGCCGCGAACACCGGCACCGACCTCCGAGACCGCATCGTCCTCGAGGAGACGTTCTCGGTGAGCGAGTTCGGCGAGCGCTACAACAGCATGCAGGGCTCGGCGCTGGGGCTGGCCCACACTCTGCGCCAGACTGCGTTACTGCGCCCGCCCCACACCTCCGAGGCGGTGCCGGGCCTCTACTTCACCGGCTCCTACACCACCCCCGGTATCGGCGTCCCGATGTGTCTCATCAGCGGGCAGCTCACCGCCGAGGCGCTCACGGAGCGGGAAGGCGGGCGAACCCCCGAAAAGAGCCGGTAGCAGGATGCTGCGCTATCTCCTCGCGCTCTCGCGCCCGCGGTTCTGGCTCTACACCGCCGGCCCGGCGCTGGTCGGCATCGCGTACGCCGCCGAGACCGTCGACGCACTGCTCTCGCCGGTGTCAGTGCTGCTGGTCGCCTACTTCCTCGTGCCCGCGAACGTTTATCTCTACGGCATCAACGACCGGTTCGACCGCGATGTCGACGCCGAGAACCCGAAGAAAGCCGAGGGAGAGGGTCGAGAGGAACGCTGGCGCGGCGCCCCCGCAGTGTCCGCTGTCGTCGCGATCTGCGGGGTCGCGGGCCTCGGTCTGTTCGTGCTCACACCGGATGTCGCGTGGCCGTATCTGGCGGGCTTTTTGCTGCTCGCGGCAGGCTACAGCGCGCCGCCGCTGCGGTTCAAAACCCGTCCACTGCTCGATTCCCTCTCGAACGGGCTCTATCTCCTGCCGGGCGCGGCCGCCTACGCCGCGCTCGCGGGTGCCCATCCGCCAGCGTTCGCGCTCGTCGGCGGCTGGCTCTGGACGATGGGGATGCACACCTACTCCGCGATTCCGGACATCGAGCCTGACCGCGCTGCCGGCATCGAGACGACGGCGACGGTGCTCGGCGAGCGCCGAACCTACGGCTACTGTCTGGCCTGCTGGACGCTCGCCGCTGGGGCATTCGCGCTGCTGGACCCCCGGCTGGGAGCGCTTCTCGGTGTCTACCCCGTCTTCGTTCTCGGCACCGTCGCGGCCGGCGTCGACGTGGACCGGGCGTACTGGTGGTTCCCGGTCGTCAACGGGCTCGTGGGGATGCTCCTGACCCTCGGGGGGCTGCTGCGCCTGCGCGGGGTGCTTCCATGAGCACGCTACTTGGGCTGCTGCAGAACCGCTTGGACGACCGTCGGGCGTGGGAGTCGGCGATGGACCAGTTAGTTCGAGCTAACCGCTTTACCATCGCCGTTGTCTTCCCCGCTGTCGGCGCGCTGCTGCTCGTCGCCAGCGCCGAGGGGCTGCTCCCCGAGCCGCTTGCGTTCAACCCGCTGCTGGTGCTCTCGGGGGTCATCGTGATGCGGTCGCCCCTGATCGTCGGGGTCGCTCCCGTGGTGAACCGCCGGGCGCTGTTTGGCGTGCTCGGGCTGGCGGCGTACGCGTACACGATCGAGATCATCGGGATCCAGACCGGGTTCCCCTACGGCGAGTTCCACTACGGTATCGATCTCGGGCCGATGCTCGGCGGCGTGCCGCTGGCGCTCCCGGTGTTTTTCCTCCCGCTGGTGTTCAACGCCTATCTGCTCAGTCTGCTGTTGCTCAGAACTATCGCCGAGCGGACGATTACGCGCTTGCTCGCGGTCATCGCCCTCGTCCTCGCGATGGACGTGGTGCTCGATCCCGGCGCCGTCGTGCTGGGGTTCTGGGCCTACCCCGGCGGCGGGGCGTTCTACGGCGTGCCGCTCTCGAACTACGCCGGTTGGGTCCTTTCGGCGACGATTGCCGTCGGGGTCGTCGATTTCACGTTCAACCGCGAGGCGCTGCACGCCCGACTGGCGTCGTGTGAGTTCGCACTCGACGATATGGTGAGTTTCGTCCTGCTCTGGGGTGGCGTGAACCTGTTCTACGGCAACTGGCTCCCCGCAGTTATCGCAGCGGCCATCGGCGTTGGCCTGCTGCGGACCGACCGCTTCGACGCGCCGATGCTGCCGTTTGTGGCACGGACGAGGTCGTAGCAGTCTCCCGGCGGGGTTGTCGACCTGTCGATAGGTTCAACGGGGAGGCCGTCCATCGCCCATCCACCCGCCAGGGATGCATCACCCACTTCCAGATATCCAGCGTGACGAGCGATACAGTCAGGACGACATCGAGACGCTGTTCGACACGGGCTTTGGCTATCGCATCTCGGGTATCAACGTTCGGAACGACGACGACGACATCTCCGGAGAGACGTTCACCTACGTCGGCGAGGGAGTCCCCGAAAAAGGCGACCAGTCGGCCGACACACTGGGCAATTCCGCGCTCATCGCCGCCGAGTCCAACCCTGTGCCGATCTACTTTTTCTACAAGGAGTCGGACGCCGACGGCTGGGCCTCTCAGGGGCTCGTCGACGTGGAGAAGCACGAACTCGTCTACGATGCCGACGGCAACCGGGAGGTGCTCGAGTTCACCATCAGTCACCGAGCGGAAACGGCTGCCGGCACGGCCTGCGAGGAAATCGGTGACCAGCCGCCCAGCTAAGCTCGCCGACTACGGCACCGGCAGTCGACCCAGCGCCTGCCTGATCTGGTGGTCGGTCTCCCCGTCGGCGATGGCACTTATTCGGCGGAACACCGTCATCGGCTCCGGGGTCCGTTGCCACGCCACCCGGGCTCTCACAGCCAGATAGAGGCGCCTGGAAAGCGAGAGCGATGGCGTCGCCGACACCACGTCGAAATCGCGGGCGCGGATCATCCGGTGGTGGTCGACGTAGAGAATCGCCGCGAGCAGGACGGGGAACTGGCAGTCGAACGGGAGCAGTTTGATACCGGCGACGCCGTCGAGATAGAGCGCCTCCGCGCGGTTGAGCTCCGTCTGGACCGCCGCAGCGACGTTGTCGTCGAACTCCAGCCGGGTGAGCTGCTCGTGGCTCGCACCGTGGGCTCTGAGCGTCTCCGCAGGGAGATACACGCGGTCGCGCTCGAGCACGTCCTCGCGCACGTCGCGGACGAAGTTGGTCAGCTGGAACGCTTCACCGAGCGCCGTCGCCGCCGGGAGCGCCTCCTCGGCGGCCGCCGGCGCCATCACGGCGGTCATCATCCGCCCGACTGCCGCTGCCGAGCCGTCCATATACGCCCGAAGCTCGTCGTAGCTCTCGTAGCGGGCTTTCTCGATATCGGTGGCCATCGCGTCGACGAACGTCTTCACGTCCGCGGCGGGGATGCCGTGCTCCTCGCGGATCTCGGCGAACGCCGAGAGCACCGGGTCGTCCGTCGCTTCCTCGCCGAGCGCGGCGCGGCGGAACTCCTCCAGACGTGCCTCACGCTCGGCCGGCGAGAGCTCGTTCTCGCCGTCGACGACCTCGTCGGCGACCCGGAAGAAGGCGTAGAGCACGTACGTTGGATGGCGCACGCGCTCGGGGAGGAACTTCGTGGCGACGTAGAACGTTCTCCCCGTCCGTTTGTGAATCTCCTTGCTCCGGGCAAGTTGCTCATCTCTCACCATACGTTGAGGTGGCCATCCGCTGTGGCCGTGGCCGGCGACCGTGGGCTGGAAGAACGCATCATCTAACTGAATAGCTAAATGGCCCGAACAGGCTTAATTGTACGTACGCCGGAGAACCGGTCCCGCTACCGGCCGATTCCGGAGCCGTCGGGGAGACTCAGTAGAACGTGTCCGAGCAGTCCCAGACGACGCCGTGCTCCGGGCAGACGTATTTGCAGTGTCGGTGGGTCATCGTCGCCCCGCAGTGCGGGCAGGGGCGTCCGGGCGCCGTCTTCTCGTCGCGCTCGCTCCCGGCCATAGCGAACGATACGGGAGCAGTGACAAAGCGGTTCCGGCCGCGTCGAACGCGTTCCACAGGCGTCCCGCGCACACGTCCGCGAGAACGTTAACCATGCTGAGTCCTACTACCCTGTATGAACCGCGCTCGTCTCCGCGAACTGCGCTCGGCGCACGGCACCGAGCTCGGCGTCGCCGCGCTGGCGGCCATCGCCGCCCTCGGCGGCTCGCTGCTGGCCGTCGGCGTCACGCCGGCGTTCGTCGTCGCCGCCACCGCCGCGGTGGTTCTCGACATGCTCCCGGACGTGTTCGTTGCGGAAGGTATCGGCACACTGCGTGATTTCGCGAAGCCGTTGCTCGCGGCGGGAACAACTGCGCTCCTCGTCGGCGGCTACACGGCGCTGATTTTCACCATCGGTCACTGGGTCGGCTTCCGAGAGATGGGCAAACACGCCGTCGTGACGCTCCTTGCACTGCTTGTAACGACGTTCCTCCTCACCGGGAGCGTTCTCAGCGCCGTTGGCGCCGGGATTGCGGCCGCCGTTGCCGTGATCGCTGGCTCGACGTTCTTCGCTCCCATCGGCATGTCCCACAGCCGCCGCCGCGTGCTGCGAGCGGGCGCCGTCGCCGCCGGAGCGGTCGGCATCGGCGCGCTATTCGGCCCCAGCAGCGGAGCTGGGCAGGGGCGCGAACCGGGTCCGGTCGACCCCGCGGCGCAGTCGCTGCTCGACGATGCAACCGAGCGGGGGTTCTCGCTCCCCGACACGGAGGGGATGATTTCGGAGTCGTTCTACCAGGTGGACATCGCGACGGCCACGCCCGACATCTCGCCTGAGGAGTGGTCGGTCCCAGTGACGGGACTCGTCGAGAGGGAACAGGATTTCACGCTCGAGGAGCTGAGGGAGTTCCCTGCTGAACGGCGGTTCGTCACGCTACGCTGTGTGAGTGACACGATGAACGGCACGAAGATGGACACGGCGCTCTGGACCGGCGTCCCCGTCTCGGAGGTGCTCGACGAGGTGGGCGCGCCCGAGAGCTGCTGTGTGACGCTTCACGGGGCCGACGACTACTACGTCTCCTTCCCGCGGGAGGCGCTCGATCCCGGCCTGTTCGCTTACGGCATGAACGGCACCGAGCTCCCGCGGGGCCACGGCTTCCCGCTTCGGACGCTCGTCCCGGGGCACTGGGGCGAGACGAACGCCAAGTGGCTCACGGAGATCGAGATTCGCGAGGAGCCGGAGGACGGCTACTGGGAGTCCCGCGGCTGGAAAGGCACCGGCGAGGTCAACACCGTCGCCAAACTCCACGGCGTCGACACCAGCGGCGAGGGCATCCGCGTCGGTGGACACGCCTACGCCGGCACGCGTGGGATTTCGGCCGTCGAGGTCTCCACTGATGGTGGCGACAGCTGGACGGAGGCGACGCTCTCGAACCGGCTCCCCGGTGCGACGATAGTGGAGGACGGCGACGAGTCTCCGGACGCCACCGGCGAGGCGAAGGACGCCTGGCGGATGTGGCAACACGAGTACGAGAAAAACGGGAACCACGAGGTGGTGGTCCGGGCCATCGACGGGACCGGAGCCGTGCAGAACGAGACGAAGCAGGATGCGTTCCCCGAGGGCGCGACTGGGTGGGTGAGTACGACGGTCAAGCCCTGAGGAGGGTCGTTCTCTGGCGTGATTCGGGTGGCGGCGTGAAGCGCGAGCGCTTGTGTGAGCGAGCCAGCGCGAGGTTCTTGCGAGCACGGAGGGAGCGATAGCGACCGAATCGGTTGGGGAAGTGTGTGGACGGTGCAGTCGGGGGGACTGATACTGATTACGGCGAATAGTGTCATCGACGCTGTCGAACGACGCCGGTTCAGGGGCTCCCCTCACCGACACGGATGGTCACGGCGG
>NZ_JAZKRY010000095.1:0-10701 GCF_036626355.1 Halolamina sp.
AGGTCCCCGGTCGGCGTGGCTACCCCGGGTACATGTACACCGACCTGGCGACGCTCTACGAGCGTGCCGGTCGACTCGAGGGGACGGAGGGCTCTGTCACCCAGATCCCCATCCTCACGATGCCGGGCGACGACGACACCCACCCGATTCCGGACCTGACTGGCTACATCACCGAGGGCCAGATCATGATGGACCGGGACCTGAACAGTCAGGGTATCGAGCCGCCCATCAACGTCCTGCCCAGCCTCTCGCGGCTGATGGACGACGGGATCGGCGAGGGGCTGACCCGTGGCGACCACGCCGACGTGAAAGACCAGATGTTCGCCGCCTACGCCGAGGGTGAGGACCTTCGGGACCTGGTGAACATCGTCGGCCGAGAGGCGCTGTCGGAGATCGACAACAAGTACCTCGACTTCGCGGACCGCTTCGAGGAGGAGTTCGTCCACCAGGGCTACCAGACGAACCGCGATATCGAGGAGAGCCTCGACATCGGCTGGGAACTGCTCTCGACGCTGCCGAAAGCGGAACTCAACCGGATCGACGAGGAGCTCATCGAGGAGTACTACCACGAGGAGGCTCCCGAGACCGAGGCCGAGACGGAAGAAGCGCCGGCGGACGACTAACTGCCGAGCATCTGCGACTCTGCGGTTTTCTCTCTGCTGTTGACTGGTTAGCCGTGGCTCTCTGTGTTCACCGACCCCTCTTTGGCAGCCACGTCGAGACCGTTGCAGGGCGACGACGACCCCGCCGTCTCTGGGTATTTATAAGACTGCTTTGGTAGAGGTTATCACGCACCCATCGTCCCCGCCGTGTGGCGGTTCTGCCTACGAGGAACAACAGGTTTATATAGAACCATGGACAATCTTTCCTTGAACATGAGTCAACAGCGACAGCGGATGGGTAATCAGCCCATGATCGTCCTCTCGGAGGACAGTCAGCGAACCTCTGGGAAAGACGCACAGGAGATGAACATTACGGCCGGGAAAGCCGTCGCCGAGTCCGTCCGCACGACCCTGGGGCCGAAGGGGATGGATAAGATGCTCGTCGACTCCTCGGGCGGTGTCGTCGTCACCAACGACGGCGTCACGATCCTCCGGGAGATGGACATCGACCACCCCGCGGCCAACATGATCGTCGAGGTCTCCGAGACGCAGGAGGAGGAGGTCGGCGACGGGACGACGACGGCCGTCGTCGTCGGCGGCGAGCTTCTCGACCAGGCTGAGGAGCTCGTCGAAGCCGACGTTCACCCGACCACGATCGCCCAGGGATACCGCCAGGCCGCCCAGAAGGCCAAGGAGGTTCTCACCGAGGAGTCCCTCGAAGTCACCAACGACGACTACGACAGCCTGACCAAGATCGCCGAGACGGCGATGACTGGCAAGGGCGCCGAGACCGCCAAGGAGCAGCTCGCCGAGCTCGTCGTCGACGCCGTCATCGCCGTGCAGGACGAAACCGGTATCGACACCGACAACGTCTCGGTCGAGAAGGTTGTCGGCGGCTCCATCGAGAACTCCGAGCTCATCGAGGGCGTCATCGTCGACAAGGAACGCGTCGACGAGAACATGCCCTACGCTGTCGAGGACGCCGACGTCGCACTGTTCGACGGCGCACTCGAGATCAAGGAGACCGAGATCGACGCCGAAGTCAACGTCAGCGACCCCGACCAGCTCCAGCAGTTCCTCGACCAGGAAGAGGAGCAGCTCAAGGAGATGGTCGACAAGCTGACCGCTGCCGGCGCCGACGTCGTGTTCGTCGGTGACGGTATCGACGACATGGCCCAGCATTACCTCGCCCAGGAGGGTATCCTGGCGGTCCGCCGGGCCAGCAGCGGCGACCTCTCCCAGCTCGCCCGCGCGACGGGCGGCAACGTCATCTCCTCTCTCGACGATATCGAGGCCGAGGACCTCGGCTTCGCCGGCAGCGTCGCCCAGAAGGACGTCGGTGGCGACGAGCGCATCTTCGTCGAGGACGTCGAGCAGGCCCGTTCGGTCACGCTCATCCTCCGCGGCGGCACCGACCACGTGGTCGACGAGCTCGAGCGCGCAATCGACGACTCCCTCGGCGTCGTCCGGACGACGCTGCTCGACGGGCAGGTCCTGCCCGGCGGCGGCGCCCCCGAGACGGAGCTCGCACTGCGCCTGCGGCAGTTCGCCGACTCCGTCGGCGGCCGAGAGCAGCTCGCAGTCGAAGCGTTCGCCGACGCACTGGAGATCATCCCGCGAACGCTCGCGGAGAACGCCGGCCTCGACCCGATCGACTCGCTGGTCGACCTGCGCGCCAAGCACGACGGGGGTTCGTTCACTTCCGGTCTCGACGCCTACACCGGCGAAATCGTCGACATGGAAGAGGAGGGCGTTGTCGAGCCCCTCCGCGTGAAGACTCAGGCCATCGAGTCGGCCACCGAGGCCGCGACGATGATCCTCCGCATCGACGACGTCATCGCCGCCGGCGACCTGACAGGCGGTCAGGTCGGCGACGACGAGGGCGGTGACGACATGCCGCCGGGCGGCGGCGGCATGGGCGGCATGGGCGGCATGGGTGGCATGGGCGGCGCGATGTAAAATCGGTCTCAGACCGATTCTACGCAGGCAGTCGGATGACGTCCGACGCGCCGATGTGACGTTAGGCGCCTAACGCACACCCGTCCCACGCATCGCTCGCTGACCACGGTGCGGTTCTGTGGTCTGCAGCCACTTCCGCGGTACGTTTTTCGAAATTTATTACTGGACTCCACCCACGCTACCGCGTACCCGAGGATTCATCGGGTTACGTCAGAGGCAGGCGGGCGGGTCCTTTTGGACTCGGCCCTTCGTAGACTGGTACCGCAAACGCGCGGCTGCACTCCCCGCTCCGGCGAGGCCTCCCCGTCGCTATCCGAGTTCGTCGACGAGTTCGACGTTCTCGTGGTCGTCGAGTGCGGCCACCACGTCGTCGAGATGCTCCCGGTCGACGCCCTCGATGCCGGCCGTGACGAGGTGCCGGTTCTCCTTCGCGGCCGGCGAGAGCGGCTCCTGCTGGATATCATCGAGTTTCGCGCCGGCGTCCGTGACCACCTCACCGACCGAGCCGAGCGCGACGGGCCAGTTCGAGAGCGCCAGTCGGACCCGGACGTAGCGCTCGAGATGCATGAGCCCGGTTCGAGTGAGCTCGCCCAGCTCCGTCAGGTCGATGTTACCGCCCGAGATGAGGCTGATGACGGTCTCCCCGTTCACGTCGACTTTCCCGTCGAGGAGCGCGGCGGTCGGAACAGCGCCGGCTGATTCCGAGACGGTGTTGGCCCGCTCGGTCAGGAGCGCGAGCGCTTCGGTCACCGCGGCGTCGTCCACCTCGACCACGTCGTCGACGAGTTCGCGGACGATCGTGGCGGTGTTCTCCTCCATTCGGCTGGCGGCGATCCCCTCGGTGATGGTGTCGATCTCCTCGCGCTCGTAGATTTCGTCACTCTCCATCGTGCGTTTGGCGTGGGCGGTCCCCTCGGTCTGGACGCCGATGACTCGGATATCCTCGTTTTTTGACTTGAGTGCGGTCGCGATACCGCTGATGAGGCCGCCGCCGCCGATGGCGACCAGCACGGTGTCGACGCCCGGGCAGTCCTCGTACATCTCGAGGCCGACAGTTCCCTGGCCGGCGATGATGTCGGGGTCGTTGAACGGGTGGACGAACGCGAGATCGTGCTCGGCTTCGAGTTCGAGCGCGTGTTTGTACGCCTGCTCGTAGATCTCGCCGTGGATGACCACGTCGGCGCCGTACCCCCGCGTCGCCTCGATCTTCGCCGCCGGCGTCACCTCTGGCATGACGATGGTCGCGTCGACGCCGAGCTTCTTCGCCGCGAGCGCGACACCCTGTGCGTGGTTGCCGGCGCTAGAGGCGATAACGCCGTTTTTCGTCGTCTCACCGGGGAGCCGACTGATCGTGTTGTACGCACCGCGGATCTTGTACGCGCCGGTGCGCTGCATGTTCTCGAGTTTGAGGTGGACCTCGTCGGCATCGGTCATGCGGGCGAACGTGTTCGAGGGGTCCAGCCGTGTGCGGTGGACAACACCCTCGATACGCTCCGCGGCGGCGTCGATATCCGCGAGTGAGACGATATCGTCTGTCGAAGGCATGGTTTGTGGGAGGTGAACGGCAGGGAATAGCTTTTCGTCCGGCCATCGGGCGTGAGCCGTCACGGGTCCTGGTCGTCGCAGGGTGGCTCGGTGAGTGGCTTCGGCGACGCTGACCGGCGCAGTTAGTTGTCGGCGACGTCGCTCCAGACCACCGTGATTCCGGCTTCACTGTCGAGGCTCTCGAGCACGGCCCGGAGATGGTCGGGGCCAGTCCCCGCGATGGCGATAGAGACGGGCCGGCAGTTCGCGCCGAGGTCGGCTGTCGGCGGCTCCGGGCTGAGCAGGTCGAGTTCGGCGCCGTGGTGTTCGACCGTGTCGGTCACCCTGCCCACTGGCTCCGGCCAGTTCGCGAGCGCGAGCCGTGCGTGGCTGTAGCGGTCGAGGCTCGCCAGCCCGAGTTTCGTGAGCTCGCCGAACGCAGTCAGGTCCACGTTACCGCCGGAGACGAGCAGCGCGACGTTCTCGCCCGTCGCGTCGAATTTCCCGTCGAGCAGCGCAGCCGTCGGCGTCGCAGCTGCCGCCTCGGCGACGGTGTTCGCCCGCTCGGCCAGCATCGCCATCGCCGCGGTGACCGCACCCTCCTCGACTTCGACGAGCTCGTCTACCGTCTCGTCGATGATGCGGAGCGTCCGCGGGCCGAGTCGGCCGGCAGCGATGCCCTCGGCGATCGTGTCGAGGGCCTCGCGCGGCTCCACCTCGCCGTGTTCCAGCGAGCGCTTCGCGTGGGCGCTTCCGGTCGTCTCGACGCCGATGACGCGAGCGTCGGTTTTCGCGGTCACCGCGGTCGCGACGCCGCTGATGAGGCCGCCGCCACCGACGGGGGTAACGACGGTATCCACCTCGGGGAACGCCTCGACGAGCTCGAGACCGACGGTGCCCTGGCCGGCGATGACGGCCGGATCGTCGAACGGGTGGAGGAAGGTGAGCCCCTCCTCTTCGACCAGTTCCATCGCGCGGTCGTAGAACTCCTGGTACTCGGTGCCGTGGAGTTCGACCGTCGCGCCGTAGCCTCGCGTGGCCTCGACTTTCGCGGCGGGCGTGAACGTCGGCATCACCACCGTTGCGTCGACGCCGAACTCCCGCGCCGCGTACGCGACCCCCTGGGCGTGGTTGCCGGCGCTGATGGTCACCACCCCGGCCTCGCGCTCCTCGGCCGGGAGCTGGGACAGCTTGTTGTACGCGCCGCGGGCTTTGAACGAGCCCGTCCGCTGCATGTTCTCCAGCTTTAGCCTGACCTCGGCGGCCCCGGAGCGCCGGGTGAACGTCGTCGAGGGGTCGAGCGGCGTTCGGTGCGTGACGGGTGCGACGCGCTCGGCGGCGGTCTCGATATCAGCTACCGTCGGGAGGTCACTCATGGACGGCTCTCAGCAGTGCCTCCATCTCGTCGACGAAGCCGTCGAGGAACCGCTTCCCTTTCTCGGCGCTGACTGCAGAGACGTCGCCCATCGCGCCCGATTCGGACCACTCCTCCACGTCGAGGGTGACGCTCAGTGGGCCGGAGTCCAGCAGGTCACTCGCCGCCTGGTCGTACTCGGTCTCCCACTGGGTCGCCTCCATTTTCTCCTCGTCGACGAGCTCGGGGTAGAGATGGAGCATCATCGATGTCTCCAGCTCCCCGCCGTGGGAGATGCCGCCCAGGTCGCTCTCCCGAACGTCGTCGGCGAAGTACGCCCCGAGTTCGAAGTAGGTGAGCCCCAGAATCTCGGCCTCGGGGTGGGTCTGCCCGACGGTGGCTGTCGCCGCCGAGACCAGCGGGCCGTTGCCGCCGTGGCCGTTGAGCAGCAACAACGTGTCGAAGCCGTTGTCGAGTGCGCTGTCGGCGACCTCCTCGATCTGCTCGTGGAGCGTGTCGAACTCGCCGGTCACGGTGCCGCCGAAGGGGACGTGGTGGGGCGAGTAGCCGACCCAGAGCGTCGGGGTCATGAGCACGGGCACGTCGTCGGCGACCCGTTCGGCGCCGCGGCTGGCGACCGCCTCGACGAGCATCGTGTCGGTGCCTGTGGGCAGGTGGTAGCCGTGCTGTTCGAGGCTCGCGATGGGGACGATGCAGATGGAGTCGTCCTGTTGGGCGATCTCGCGGATCTCGGCGTAGGGTTTGGCTGCCCACGAAACGTCGTTGGTTCTGACCATGGGGGTCTGTTGTGTCGATTTGGGGAAGTAGATGCGGGTTGGGGCGAACTGTGGATGTGCTGGAGTGTAGCTCCGGTTCGAACTCCTTGATGAGGCTCCCGTCGATCCGCGGTCTCATCCGTCGTTGAAACCCTGGCTTCGTCATTCTGGTTGTGGCTCGTAACTGGTTCGGGGCTTTGCTCAATAGGGTTGTGCCGGTTCCAGGCGTAACTACTACCTTGCGATCTCTATCCCGCCGATCGGTTCGTCCAGAAACAGTCCCGCCTCATGTAGTGGTCTCTCCTGTGGCGTTCGCTGGCTTTCACTCGATGCCAGACCCACGGGGAACTGATTCTTCCGACTGTCCGCATCGATCTCGGCCCACTACGTGTTGGTTTCAGAGCGTGCCAGGTGGGATGATGGATAGAATGGTCGTTTCAGTACTACCCCCACAAGGCCTATTGTAGTAGATTTTCGAACCTATCGATATGACAACGAGACGGTCCCTCCTTGCAGTTGCAGTCCCGCTGGTGGCTGGCGGCTGCATAACCGATACGCCACCCCCCAACACGACTGAGCGCTCTCCGCCCTCGACTGACCAGACGTCTACCCCGGACTGTATGCGTGGGTACACGGTTTCAGTTTCGCCGTTCACGCCCACCGAACAGCTCGTCACGTCCCTCCGCCCCGCTCAGCGGCGGCTTTTCGAGCGGATCGTCACCGAAGACGGCGTCGTGCTCCAGACGTATGGGCAACGCCCGATACGAACCGAACGCTACAGTTCACATGACGGTGGATACTACCGAATCGACTTCGAACAGACTGGAGCCGAAGAAGTTCCTGCCCGGCGTGCCGACCTCTCCTGGGAGAACGGCCAGGAGGCGCCCGAGAAAGCAACCGTCGTCGCGTACTCTGCCCTCCCCGAAGTAGACCAGGTCGCCCTCGAGTTCCTGATACACGGCCCGAACTACTCGCGGGAGGGTCTCCCGACACAGGGAATGACGGCAACTGACGTTCCAGTGCCCTACCCACAGGGCACCGCAGATTCTGCACTCGTCGGTGCGGGGACAGTGTGGGTTGAGTGGGACGACCGAGTCTACGAAGTTACCATCTCCACTGAAGAGGGGACGATCACTCGGCGGACGTTCGACTATACCGCAACGCGCGTCGCTGACTCGAAAGAGGGGTTCCGAGAGTACGTTGTCGACCGATATCTCCAGACCCTCGAGAACCTGTCCAGCGAAGCGCAGTCGGTCCTCGACGCGGCCGTAGAAGCCGGCGAGGACGGAACGTACGAGGATTGTAACGAGCCATCGACCGGGTACGAGAGGTTGAAACAGCGGATGGAGAACGTTCCGGAGCTCCCTGCTCCACATACCGACCACTGGTACATCTCCTACGAGGGAGAGCGGTATTTACTCGAGATCGGCGGTTGGGTTGTCTGAGCGATTGGCTCACTCGTGAGAGCTCGCTGTTCTCTTCCGACTCGTCTGTTTCTCCACTGCAGTACTATCAGCAACACCTGAGTTGGCTGGAAAGACGTTGGAAGTGGTAGGCCTTGTTCGTTCCTCGCCCAGACCTGTGGAGCATGCGGTGGATCCGCCCGTGACAGTATTCTCGTCGTCGACGCCGTCGCCGTCTGTTGGCCGTTCTATTCATATCGGGCAGTCGCTCGGTGGCTCGGGGGCTCGCAAGCGAAGCGAATTGGAACAACCGTGGTCGTGAGCGACTGAACGTAGCGAACGGGCACGGTGGGATTCGAACTCGATTGCGAGACTCGCTGCCGCTCGTCTCGCGTAGTTCGAACCCCCTGCGTGCGTCGTTTCAACACGCTTCGCTGTCGCTCAGCGGTTGAACGGGCACGGTGGGATTCGAACCCACGACCACCGGATGGCTCCCCCCACGGGGACCATCGGGGTTAGAAGTCCGACGCTCTGTCCAACTGAGCTACGTGCCCTCACCTGATTGACTGCCTGCGGGAGCAAAAACCGTGGGGTTCGCTCCCGAGCCGTCCCGCAGCCCTTAACACCGCAAGTCGAGAACTTTCTCTCAATGCGAATCATCGGTACTGTCGGGCTTCCGGGCAGCGGCAAGGGGGAGGCCGCCGCGGTCGCTCGCGAGGAAGGCATCCCAATCGTGACGATGGGCGACGTGATCCGGGAGGAGACCCGCCGCCGCGGGCTCGACCCGACCGAAAACCACGGGGAGATCGCGGCCGCACTGCGTGAGGAGGAAGGCGAGACCGCCATCGCCGACCGCTGTATCCCCGAGGTGCGCGAGGCAGCCGAGGAAAGCCGGGGCGTCGTGCTCGTCGACGGCCTCCGCTCGATGGCCGAGGTCGAGCGCTTCAAGCACGCGTTCGGCGACGATTTCCTCCTGCTCTCTATCGAGGCGCCGTTCGAAACCCGGGCCGAGCGCCTGGGTACCCGCGGGCGCGAGGAGACCGACGTCGACCGCGAGAAACTCCGGGAGCGCGAGGAGCGCGAACTCGGCTTCGGGATGGGCGAGGTGATGGACGCTGCGGACATCACCATCGAGAACGTCGGCGGCCTCACCCGGTTCCGCGAGCAGGTCCGGACGATTCTCGAGGAGGGAACTGCCGGCATCGACGCCACAACCGCCGAGTCAGGGGGCGACGCATGATCTACAGTATCGACGTCCGCGTCGAAGCGCCCATCCGGGAGACTGAGGTCTCCGACCGGGTGGCCGAAGCGGTCAGGACACTGTTCCCCGATATCGAACTCCGCCGCGAGCCTGACCGGTTCGTCGGTGAGAGCCACTCCCTCGACGCGTTCTCGGACGTGCTGCACGAGCAGGAGATCCTCGACACCGCCCGCCGGCAGTTCTTCGATGGAGTCTACGAGCGAAGCTCGTCGGGCAGTCAGACGAAGTCTGACGAGGCGGACGAGGACGGGTTCGAGTTCTCGCTGAAGAAACAGCCTGCGTACAAGGGCGTCGTCAACTTCGCCGTCGGCTCCGAGGACGAACTCGGCGACATCACGGTCCGGGTCGACGTCCGCGAACCCGACGTGGAGACGTTCATCGACTACGTCGCACCCCCCACCGAGGAGGGGCAGCCGATCGAACCCGACGGACGCTGAGCCGGTGTCGTGGCCGTCCGTACCAGCGTGCTTCTCGCCGTCACCGCCCCCGCCACGGTTTTCACTGGGCCGGTTCTCGTCTCGAATCCGGACCTCTCGGCGTCGCCGTTGGCGACGGCGCTCTCCGCCACGCCGAGCCGCCCCGGAGTGTCATCGGCGCCCACGCTCACTCAGACGACCAGCAGCTGGACCACCGCGAACAGCACGACCACCCCGAGCACGTCACAGGTGTTCGTGACGACCGGAATCACCACGTCGTCCGGGTCGAGGCCGAACCGGTAGGCACCATAGGTCGCTAACAGCGTCACGACGACGGCAAGCACCGCGAGCACGACGCCGCTGGTGAGCGAGACGAGGATGACCGTTCCGAGCGCCAACTGAGTCGCGCCCGTCACCGACTGGAGCGTCCACGCACCGGCGCCGACGACGGGGAACAACGTCACCGCGAGCGCGACGGTCGCGACAACGTTGCCCAGCAACGTCTCGTCGTCGGCAGCAAAGGAGAGCGTCCCCAGGTGAAACGCCGTCGACAGCCGCGAGGCGAGGATGCTCCCCAGATTCCCTGCGGTCCCGATCGTCACCGGGACGAGCACGAGCAGGGTGGGATACTGCAGCAGCGTCGCCTCGAACGAGCCGAGCACCAGCCCCGAACCGACCTCCACCATCGTCAGCACCAGCAGCACGGGGAGCATCGCCCGGGTGATGGCCCGGACGGTCCAGTCGGTCGTCATCGCTCACTCACCTCGATTCCCCGTTTCATTACCCACCACCTCCGAGTGCGAGTACGAACCGAACCGAGAGCAGGAGGAAGGCGATGCCGAACACGTCGCCGGTGGTGGTAACGACCGGTCCCACCAGGGTATCGGGGTTGTGACCCCGGCGGTACCCCGTGAACACGACACCCACGACCACCACCGTGAGCGCGATCCCCGAGAGCAGTCCCGCGATGAAGCTGATGGCGACCAGCGAGGCGAGCGGGGCAACGGCGTCGCCCAGGACAGTGAGGATGAAGAACACCGCGACTGCGGCGACGACGCTCGCGAGGATACCGTTGCCGAGGGCGGCAGCTGCCGCACCGCGCAGGCGCTCGTCGCCCACCTCCACGCGGGGTTCGATGAGCCCCTGGTGGAGGCCGGTCGAGAGCCGTGCACCGAAACTCCCGTACACGTTCCCCCGCGTCGCCAGCAGCGCTGGAACGAGCACGAGCAGCCCTTCGACGGCTCGAAGCTCAGCACGCATCCCGCCGAGTACGACGCCTGCGAGGAGGCCGCCGACGAGGCTGGCACCAAGTGCCGGCAGCGCCGCCTCGTAGGCTTCGCGGGCGACCGAGACGACGCTCATTACCGATGAGTCCGGGGGGATGGGTGAAAAAGCCCGTTACCGTG
>NZ_JAZKRY010000096.1:0-10458 GCF_036626355.1 Halolamina sp.
GGAGGCTGCCCGCGAGGCCGTCACCGGCAGTCCGCGGAGCGATATTCTGACCGAGAAGGCGGTGCTGACCGCGTTTTCTCTACACAATCCCGGCATAGGCTCCGTAGCCGGTGACCTCGTGTCACCGGCTGGTCACGCGCCGCGATTGGTCACACACTCACGGCGTGGGTTCCGTCGCCGTGACACAGCGGTCACGGCAGGTCACGAACCGTGATTGGTCACACACTCACGGCGTGGGTTCCGTCGCCGTGACACAGCGGTCACGGCAGGTCACGAACCGTGATTGGTCACACACTCACGGCATGGGTTCCGTCGCCGTGACACAGCGGTCACGGCAGGTCACGCACCGTGACTGGTTACTCCCACCCCTCGGGCCACAGCGACGCCGCCTTCATCCCCGTCTCGAACTCCGCATCGCGGAACGCCTCCGCCAGGTCCTCCGTATCCAGCCGGTCAGCGTCCATCGACGCCAGTTCGTCCACCAGCAGCGCAGTCAGTATCCCGTGTTCGCGGATGTTCCGATCGTCCACCTTGTCCCGGGTGTCGGCGTGGGTGTGCCCCCACCCGCGTCCGCGCTCGCCGCTGTCGCTGTGGAGTTGGAGCGACGGGATTCCGGCACGGACGAATGGCCACTGGTCGCTGAACGGGTGCGGCCGGGACTGCACCTCGATTGGCTGGTTCGCCCGCTCACTCACCCGCTCGGCCGCCTCAGCAGTCGACTCCGAGGTATGGGTGAGCGCGATGAGGTCGCGGAACCGGCCGCCGCCGTCCACGTTCACCACCGCCGCGACGCCCTCGTCGTCGACGGAGTCAGCGAGATGCTCGGCGCCGAGCAGCCCCACCTCCTCGCTGCCCACGGCGACGATGCGGACGCCTCGCTCCAGTTGGTCCGCCACGTCGCTCAGAATCCGTGCTGCAGTGAGTACCGTCGCGACGCCGCAGCCGTTGTCGAGCGCGCCCTCGGCGATGTCGTGGCCGTCGTAATGTGCGAGCAGCAGCAGTTCCTCGTCGGTCTCCGGTCCGAGCCGGCCCATGACGTTCTGACTGCGGCCCGGAATGGTGTCTGCGGAGACGCTTAGTCGGGCCTGGGCGCCGTCGTCCGCGAGTTCGGTGAGCCACGCGCCCGTCTCCTTGCTGACACCGATCGCGGGTGCCTCGGCCTCGCGCCCGAAGGTAAGCGAACCGGTCGGCGGCAGCTGGCCGGGGACGTGGTTGACGAAGACGAACGCCTCGGCACCCTGGCCGACCGCGTAGCCGAACTTCTCCATCCGGTGGATAAATCGCCCGCCCTCCGGCGTCGTCGTCGAGGCGACGACGATCTTTCCTTCCACCTCCAACTCGTCGATCTCGTCGGGCGTCCCGTAGCCGGCGTCGACGAGTTCAGCCGCCACCTCGCCGCCCGGGGAGTAGGGCAACGCGAGCGCCTCGAACTCCCGCTCGACCGGCGAGCGCAGCCGGAACGAGGCGTCGCCGCGGGTCCACGCCTGCAGCTCGAACGATTCCTGGCGTACCTCCGCGACGCCGGCGTCGCGGAACGCGTCGGCGACGAGGTCGGCGGCCTCCGCTTCGCCCTCGCTACCGCCCATCCGACTCCCGATGGCGGTCAGTTCAGTGAGAAACGCCCAGGGACGGTCATCGGTCCAGGTCCGGCCCATCGCTGCATCGAATCTGTCCATGGACTCGGTTCAAGCGCTACCGGGTAGTGTTTCGGGACTGCGGCAACCGGCCAGTGCTGTGAGTTGGGCCAACAAGGCCGCCGCCCCCGATTCAGCTCTCCATTGGTATGCCAGAGTGAGAAGATTTACCACCGGCTCCAGCCCTCCGTTCTCCCATGAGTACGGTCCCCGAGCGGAAGGATATCGACGAGGAGTACAAGTGGCATCTGGAGTCCATCTTCCCCGACGAGGAACACTGGCAGGAGGCCTACGACGATGTCGAAGGGCGTGTTGCGGAGCTACGCGAGTACGAAGGGCGGGCGACCGAGAGCGCAGAGACGCTGCTCGAACTGCTCCACCTCTATGAAGACGTGATGCGTGACGTGGCGAAAGTCGCCGCTTACGCCCGGCTCCGCTCGGCAGAGGACACCCGGAACCAGGAGTACCAGGCGATTTCGACGAAAGCCGACTCGCTGCGCTCGGAGGCATCAAGCGCGACAAGCTTCCTCGAACCTGAACTCCAGGAGCTGAGCTGGGACGACGTAGAGACGCTGATGGCTGCGGAGCCCGAACTGGAGGAGTACGAACAGTTCTTCGACGACGCGCTGCGGATGAAGCCCCACACCCGCTCGGCTGAGGTCGAGGAGCTACTGGCCGAGCTGTCGGAGGTCACCGGTGCCCCGTCGGAGATCTATGGCATGCTCTCGAACGCCGACCTCACGTTCCCGACCGTCGAGAAGCCCGACGGTGAAGCGGTCGAGATCACACAGAGCAACTTCACGAAGCTCCAGAAACACCCCAACCGCGAGTTCCGCCGCGAGGTGTACGAACAGTACTACGACACCTGGGACGACTACCGCAACACCGTCGGCACGTCGCTGCAGAACAGCATCAAAAAGGACGTGAAGATGGCCGACGCGCGTAACTACGATACCGCCCGCGAGGCGGCTCTCGACAGCGCCAACGTCCCCGTCGAGGTGTACGACAACCTCGTCGACACCGTCCGGGACAACCTCGACTATCTCCAGCGCCACGCCGACCTCAAGCGGCAGGCCATCGACCGCGACGCCGAGGAGGACGTCGAAGAGCTCGGGATGCACGACCTCTACGTCTCGCTCACCGGCGACGAGGGGCCCGACGTCAGTTACGAGCAGGCCAAGGAGTGGATCACGGCGGCGGTCGAACCACTGGGTGAGGCGTACCAGGCACAGGTTGAACAGGGTCTGGAGAACCGCTGGGTCGACGTCTACGAGAACCGCGGGAAGCGCTCGGGCGCGTTCTCCTCCGGGACCTACGACACCCAGCCGTTCATCCTGATGAACTTCCAGGACGACATCTCCTCGCTGTTCACGCTGGCCCACGAACTTGGTCACTCGATGCACTCGGAACTCGCCTCCGAGGCCCAGCCCTGGCAGTACTCCAGCTACGAAATCTTCGTCGCCGAGGTCGCGAGCACGGTCAACGAGACGCTGCTGACCCACTACATGCTGGAGAACGTCGAGGACGACGAGCTTCGGCTGCACGTGCTCGACGAGTATCTCGAGCGCGTCCGCTCGACGCTCTACCGCCAGACGATGTTCGCTGATTTCGAACTGCAGGCCCATCAGCGCGCCGAGAACGGGCAGCCGCTCACACCCGACGCCTTCGACGAGATCTACGGCGACCTCAAGGCGGAGTTCTACGCCAACGCCGACGTCGACGCGCGCATCGCCAAGGAGTGGATGCGTATCCCTCACTTCTACTACGAGTACTACGTCTACCAGTACTCCACCGGGATTTCGGCGGCCATCGCCGTCACCGAACGCATCCGCAAAGAGGGCGAGCGCGCCGCCGAACAGTACCGCGAGGCGCTCCACGCCGGTGGGAGCGAGTACCCCATCGACGTCCTCGAGATCGCCGGCATCGACATGGCTTCGCCCGAGCCGATCGAGTCAGCGCTCTCGGTCTACGGCGAGCGTCTCGAGGACGCCGCCGCCCTGCTCGACCTGGAATAACCGCCGGGTAACAGAACGGCTGGCTACCGGTCCCGCGCCGTCGAACGCCCCGTCATCGTTGCGGACGGCGTGAGCGCTGCCGACAACGGCGGCCAGTAGCGCTGGCGCGACGACGACGCCGTTTACAAGCGGGCCGATCAGCCGGATGAACCCGAGAACACCGCCGACGACGGCGCCGAGGAGCGTCGTGAGGAACACCGGCAGTGCGTGAAACGGGAGACGGCGGCGGTCTCCATCGCCGAGCGGAACGGTGCGATAACGTGAGTCATGGGGCCACCTGCCGGGTGCGGGTTGATAAATCCGCTGTGCTGACTATCGATATCGGTATCCCAAGTCGGCGACCCAAAGGCACATTTACGCGTACCACGAACCTGTACTCAAGAGATGTCACGCAGTCCTTCCCTTCCAGACCGCCCCCGGCTGGACCTAGACCCCGAGATGTCACAGGCCGAGCGGTTGGAAGCCATCCGGGAGCATTTCGAACGCATCGTTCAGGTCAACGAGGAACTGGACGACCGGCTCCAGGACGCAGAGGACCGAAAGATGGATCTGCGCGAGGAGGTCGACAAGCTGAAACGGCGCAACGAGACGCTGAAAACCTCCTCGCTCTATCTGGCGACGGTCGAGGAACTGACCGAGGACGGCGTTGTCATCAAGCAGCACGGCAACAACCAGGAGGTGCTCACCGAGCTCTCGCCCGCCCTCGAGGGGCAGGTCGAAGCCGGCGACCGGGTCGCCATCAACGACTCCTTCTCGGTCCAGCAGCTGCTCGACGACGAAACCGACGCCCGGGCGCAGGCGATGGAGGTCGACAACTCGCCCGGGGTCACCTACGACGGCATCGGCGGCATCGACGACCAGGTCCGAGAGGTCCGCGAGGCCGTCGAGGACCCGCTCATCAACGCCGAGACGTTCCGCGAAGTCGGCGTCGAGCCGCCGAGTGGTGTCCTGCTCCACGGCCCGCCCGGAACGGGGAAGACGATGCTGGCGAAAGCGGTCGCCAACGAGACCGACGCGACGTTCATCAAGATGGCCGGCTCCGAGCTGGTCCGGAAGTTCATCGGGGAGGGTGCCCGGCTCGTGCGTGACCTCTTCGAACTCGCGGGCGAGCGCGAGCCCGCAGTCATCTTCATCGACGAGATCGACGCCGTCGCCACGAAGCGAACCGACTCCAAGACCTCCGGCGATGCCGAGGTCCAGCGCACGATGATGCAGCTACTTTCCGAGATGGACGGCTTCGACGACCGCGGCGAGGTGCGCATCATGGCCGCGACCAACCGCTTCGACATGCTCGACGAGGCGATTCTCCGGCCTGGCCGGTTCGACCGCCTCATCGAAGTCCCCAAGCCCGGCTTCGAGGGTCGCAAGCGCATCCTCGAGATCCACACCGAGGATCTCAACCTGGCCGAGGACGTCGATTTCGACGGCCTCGCCGAGCGCCTCGAAGACTACTCCGGCGCCGACATCGCCGCACTCACCACCGAGTCCGGGATGTTCGCCATCCGCGAAGACCGCACCGAGGTCCGGATGGCCGACTTCGAGGCCGCCCACGAGAAGATCGAGACCGCAACCGAGGAGAACAAGCCTGTGACCGGGCTGACTGCGTACCAGTAGTCAGTCGCGGCGAGTAACATGCCGCGAGCGCTGTCTCGCGGCGACGGAACTGATGTCGTGGTAGTATCAGCGTACCTATGTGAATACCGAGCCTTCGGTGATCCGTGCTGCCAAATCCACTCTTCGGAGCCATCCCTGGCGGTCCAGAAATGATGATCATCCTCCTGATAATCGTCCTGCTGTTCGGAGCCAACAAGCTCCCGAAACTCGCCCGTTCGAGCGGGCAGGCGATCGGGGAGTTCTCGCGCGGCCGCGCCGAGATGGAGAGCAAACTCACCTCGCTCAAGAACGACACGACGAACACCGAGGAGGGGACGGAGTCCCAGCCGGAAACTGAGCGAACCTCGGTTACGAAGTGAGAGCCTAATTACTCGCTCGATCGCAGAGCCGCCTCGCAGTTCTACCCTACGTTTCACCGTCCTCGTCGCGGGCGAACGGGACCGCATCGTACTGGAGACTGGGCGGTGTTTCAGGTTGCCCGAGCTTCCAGAAATCTGCCGTGTAGTTGTGATACAGCGCCGTCCCGAACACGCCAAACGCCAAGAGCCCAGCAGTGAGAAGTGGTGAGAGCCCCGGGATGATCTGAAGCCACGTTACGACGAACAGCGCCACGGAGACGGCGCCGAGTGTAAGATAGTACTCGTGCCAGGGCGCCGAGTTCTGCGGAACCACTTCGAGGTAGAAGTCGATTGCGTCGATCGACGCCGAGGGCTCTACAACCGCTCGTTCCCTGTCGTAATTGATGATTCCGAGCTGGTTCATCTTCGGGAGGTGGGTCTGATGAAGCGCGCTGTACGCGCGCTTCCGTTGTCGGTTGCTAACGAGTTCGGTCGTCGTCCGGTTCTCCCAGGCAGCGACCTCGGTGGCTAGTTCACCGACGGCGACTGCGTCCTTATGCCGTTTGAGGTGGTGAAGGACGTATCGACGCCGTGGGTTACTCAACGTGAAAAACACGGTGTCGTACGTGACCTCTGCGGCATCTTCCACGGGCTCATCAGTTACTGTTGTGGCGGTGGCGGACATTTGTTGGTTCCTCTGCAGGACTCACCTCTCCCCTGGGTAGCCATTGGTTCCCGGAGCTGATTCCTGTATGAAATAGTATATGTCACCAGAGGCGATAAAGATACGTTATTGTTACCGTATCATTGGGCTTACGAAGAGATACGGGCTCAATACCTACAGGCGCTTGTGTGAATTCTTCAGAGGCGTATGTTACACACGTCTATCGAAGTGACAAAACACGTTCTCAACGGTGTCAGTCGTCCAGAATACACTGGTGAGAACCGATGTATGCCCTGTACTGTCATCAATCTCGGTATCACCGCTATCGGTGTCTGGGTACTGTGGCGGCTGTCGCCGACGGCTGCAGCGGTGTTCGGTGGTGTCGCAGTCACGGTTATTTTCCTCCGTGGCTATCTTGTCCCGGGGACACCCACCCTGACGAAACGGTATCTCCCGGGTTCACTCCTCAAACGGTTCGGGCACGGTCCTCCTAGCAGACACGGTATCGACGATTCGGTGCCGGTAGATCCACTCGAACTGTTCGGGGGAGCCAACGTGTTGATCGAGACTGAGCATGATGTCGTGCTCGAACCGACGTTCGAACAGCGCGTAGCCACCCGTCTGGCTGCGATCGAGCAGGAGAACCTCACCGGTGCGCTCGCTGAACTATTAGCAGTGCCGCCCGAGAGGCTCTCACTCGATTCGAGCGGTGACGTGCCAACCGTCCGTCTCGACGGCCGCTGGGTCGGACAGTGGGAGTCCAGAGCGGCGCTGCTCACCGATATCGCCGCGAACCGGGAACTCGCAGAGACGGTCCCGGAGTGGGCTGACTTCTCACTCGACCAGCGGAGTGGACTGCTCGCCGGAGTCAGAGCCTGCCTCACGCACTGCCCGGTGTGTGGCGACGATGTCGAGCTGTTCCCCGACGTCGTGGAGTCGTGTTGTCGGACCGTCGATGTCATCGCTGCGTCCTGCCACGGCTGTGGCGCACGGCTGTTCGAGCTCGAGCATGAGGAGACAATCGCCTGATCGAAATCGATAACGCTCCTATTGAGAGTAGAGAATCAGCGCGCGGAGCGGCGAGACTCACACCCGTCCGTTTTCGAACTCACGGCGTCGCTGACGAACGAGGCGTCCGAGTTCACTCCGATACGACCAGAGTTCGCTGAGGCCGGCCACTGAGAACGCGGCGAGAAAAACGGTCCCGATCAGGACTGGGTCAACCAGCCTGAACGGGGCTACCCCTGCCAGTGAGGCGACAAGCAAGCCGAGGCCGACGACACCGAGCGTGCGGTACAGAGCCGTCCACGAGATGCCATACCCTGCCTCGACGTCCATATATCGACGATAAACCCGGGCCGCACCGATTGGATAAACGCGTTTTTCGTTCTGATCGTACACGATGATCGCTTGTTCGTCAAGTGTGGGGAGATGAGTCTGGTGCAGGGAGACGTACACCGTCTCACGGACCTGACGCGGAGCGGGCGAGACTCCCGTTTCTGCTTGGGCAATCGCTTCCGAGAGGTCGCGAACACTGATCGAATCGGAGACCCGACTGAGGCGCCGGACGGTCTCACGCCGACGAGGACTGCTCAGAATCCGGAACATATCCGCCTCTTCGAATCGTCCAACTGGAGAATGTGACTCAGAATACGGGTTCATGTCGCGTACGTGGCGTTCTCGGTGGATAGGTATAGAGCCGTTATCAGCCAGTACGACCTCGGTACTGCCACCGTCTGTTGCAAACCGAACGACCGGGACGGGTTCCGGGCCACGTTTTCCTCCGGGGTACGACACGCATATCCGGAGGAACTGCGACCCTAACGGTTTTACAGGGATGTCGTATCCGAAACAGCTCCCCGTTAAGTGGCACTTTGACGCGTCCCAGCCCTGCTTAGCGCGGTTGTAGCTTCGCTTAGACAAGTGTCAGTATATTCATAGATATGGCGGGGTGGGTCGTCCCATCAGTCATCCCCCCCGGGTGTCGTCTAGCAGGGACCGCGACTCGGGAGGGCCGAACACCCATGACACAAGAATCGAAGCTAACTCTGTCGCGTCGCAAGATGCTCCTCGGCCTCGGGACGGTCGGTGTCGCAGCCACGGGCGCGGGCCTCGGCACGTCTGCGTATTTCAACGACACTGAGCAGTTCGCGAACAACGTTCTGACCGCCGGTGAGCTCGACCTCCTCGTCGACTACTACACGTACTGGAATCAGGGGTCCCACGGAGCCGGGAGCCGAATCGGAACCGTCGACGGCACGAGCGTCTCCGGCGTCCTCGACGACGTCAAGCCCGGCGACAGCGGCCTCCTCGCGTTCTGTTTCGAGATCGTCGACAACCCCGCCTATCTGTGGACGTGCGGTGAACTGACCGCGAACCACGAGAACGGCCAGTCCGAACCCGAGATGAACGAGTCCACCGACAACACCGGTGGCGACCCCGGTGCGTTGATGGGCGAACTCGCAGCGGCCATCGAAGTGGACGTCAACTACTGTGACATCGCCGACAATCTCGATGCGAGCGGGATCGACGGCTTCGACCCGGACGATGTCACGCACGTCGCGGACGTGTACGAGGGAACGCTCGCCGAGTTCCTGGCGCTGGCCCAGGCCGGCATGCCGCTGGACGGCTCCGGAACTGCCGGCGTTCAGGCGCCCGGTGAACAGACGGCGTTCCCCGGTTCCGCTGCAGACCCCGAAACCGACGCTCCGTGCCTCTGCATCGAGTGGCACGTCCCGTCCACCGTCGGGAACGAAATCCAGACGGACTCTGTCGCGTTCGACCTGGAGTTCTACGCAGAACAGGCGCGCCACAACGACGGCACGCACAACCCATGTGCTGACGAGTCGTTCTCGGCCCCGTACATCAACGACGAGGACAACAGCACGCAGATCGATGGCACCCTCAAAATGGACGTCAACTACGGCGACCAGTTCGCCGCCTACCACGTCCAGATGGACGACGGCAACAGTGGCCCCAAGATGTCCGATCCGCTGAACTCGGTCACCAACATCTGGATCCCGTTCGACGTCGACGGTGACGGCGTCATCGACTTCCAGCTCCAGTGGTTCCCCGGCGCCGGCTTCGCCGACGACCCGTTCGGCTACAAGGAAGTCTCCGGCGGCTCCTGGGGCTCGACCCAGGCGCTCCCTGCGGGGATGACCGCGATGAGCTTCGCCGAATCCATCGTGTTCATCGTCCCCCTGTCGATGATCGACCCCGACACGGATTCCGCCTACACCGTCGGCGCGCACATGTCCGCCGGCGGCGAGGCACCCTACGCGGCCATCTCGACGCAGTCCGCGACCGGCGAGATCGTCCCGAGCGGCCAGTGGACGGACGCTTCGTACCTGCTCGACGGCACCATCCAGTAGTCGTATCGCCCGATAACCACCTCGACCCACGCTGGCTACTCTCGCGCCTGCGCGAGAGGACGGTTCGACTCCGTCCGCGGGTCCTCTCCCTCGAAGAACACTTCGCGGGAACACGCAACCATGAACGACAACCCACTCAGCATCTCGCGCCGCCGCGTCCTCGCGGGCCTCGGCGCGGTCGGCATCGCATCCGCCGGCGCAGGCCTCGGAACCTCGGCGTTCTTCAACGACACCGAGCGCTTCGAGAACAACGTCCTCACCGCCGGTGAGCTCGACCTCAAGGTCGACTGGCAACACAAGTACTACGGCCCAGAGACGGGCGGTATGTACGGGACGGCCGGTCGCCCGTTCGTCAACGCCTTCCCCGATATGGACGGAGACGGCGAGCGTGACAGCATCCAGACCCGGGACGATATCTCAGCTTCGGACAGTGACCTGACCGCCGCGGAGGTCGAGGCACTGTTCCGCGCCCAGTTCGCGGACGTTCCGGACGACCTCGAGATGCCAGTTATCGGCCTCGAAGACGTCAAGCCCGGTGATAGCGGCTGTCTGTCCCTCAGTATGCACCCCTTTGACAACCCTGCATACATCTGGATGGGCGGCGACCTCACCAGTGAGTCCGAAAACGGCCAGAACGAACCGGAAGCGCTCGTCGACGACACCGCCGACGGTCCCGGCGAACTCGCCGACGCCATCGAGGCCGTGCTCTGGTACGACGACGACGGCGACTGTGAACTCGACAGCGAGGGCGTTGAAGGCGAGGCGGACGTGATGATCGTGCTCGACCGCTCCGGGTCGATGACCTTCGAGACCAACAAG
>NZ_JAZKRY010000097.1:0-10180 GCF_036626355.1 Halolamina sp.
CCCCTCACCGACACGGATGGTCACGGCGGGACAGACTCGCAGTAATCAGTATCAGGCCTGGAGGGCATCGAGAATCGTGCGGACTCGATCGCTGAGCGTGCGGGCGTCGGGTGCGACGACGCGCGTCATCGCCTCCTTCCCCACGTCGCCACGGTCGAACACCGCCGCTTTTGCCCCCGCGGCGTCGCCGAATGCCTGCTGTGCGACCCAGTCCATCGTCGAGCCCTCCACGTCGGGTGTCGGTTCGTTCGACCGGTCGATCTCGACGACAGGAGCGTCGAGATTCGCGAGCGCCGCCTCGATCTCCTCGTCGAATCGGAGGTTCGCGGCAAATCGGAGTCCCGCGTCGTGTTCGCGGGCCGAAAGCAGAAAGCGGGCAACGTGACTGGAAGCGCCGAACCGGGTTCCGCGGTTCGGTCGAATGCCGGACTCGATTCGCGTGATTCGCCCCTCGACGGCGGCGGTTTCGCTGGCCGATTCGGCAAACGGCGTGGCACCCACGACGTTCATCCCGACTTCGGGGACGATCGCCCGAGCATCGGCCTCGACGAGTCGGTCGACGACGGACTCGACCGCCTCCTGGGTCGGGTGGCGAGCAGCACGCTCTCGCAGTCCCGCGAGATGGTGGACGGCACCCGGCCCCTCGCCGACGTCCAGATGATAGCGGATTGCTCGACCCATGAACTCGATACTGGTCGCGACTGCTGTACTCAGCTCCTCCCCGTGAGCGATTCGCGCCGCGATCGAACTGGAGAGCGTACAGCCCGAGCCGTGGGTCGCGGCTGTCTCGACTCGCGGATGTTCGAAGGTCTGCGTTCCGTCCTCGGTGACGAACACGTCCGTCACCCCGTCGGTACCGACGTGGCCCCCTTTCACCAGCGCCGCGGTGGCCCCGATGTCGAGCAGCTGTTCGCCAGCGCGCTGCATCGAGGCTTCGTCGTCGATCTCGATCCCGGTCAGGATTTCGGCCTCGTCGGCGTTCGGCGTGACGACTGTTGCCTCGGCGATGAGTTCCACGTACGTGTCCGCTGCATCAGGGGGCAACAACCGATCGCCGGACGCAGCCACCATCACGGGGTCGACGACGAATGCCGTGTCCGTTTGGGCAGCGTGCGTCGCCACGAGCTCGATTACCGAGGCGGTCCCGAGCATTCCCGTCTTGGCTGCCTGAATGTGGAAGTCCGAACCGACCGCCTCGATCTGTGCCTCGATTTCCTCGACCGGGACGGGATGGATCGACTCCACGCTGAGGGAGTTCTGTGCGGTGACGCTCGTAACGACACTGGTTCCGAACGCGCCGACGGCTTCCATCGTTTTGAGGTCGGCCTGTATCCCCGCACCACCGCCCGAATCACTGCCAGCGATCGTCAGCGTCACCGGGGGTTCGACCGGTGCTGGATCTCTGGAACCGTTCATACGCGAGGGTATAACCCGAATGTACAAATGGGTGGTGGCTGAGCGTCACTCGGTTGGGCTGTGCCGTGTCTGCGCGACCAGCTCCACCGCCAACCGTGCTGCGTCTTCCACCGTCTCCCCGAGGACGTTCATGATTGGTTCGATGCCCTGCTGCCGTGCCGTGTCCAGAATGTCGTCGTCGGTCGCGAGGTTGAGCGCGCCCCGCATCCCGTGGTCAACTGCCATCGCGGCCAGGACGACCGTGGCGACGTGTCGAGAGGCCCCGAACTCGGGGTTCGCGAGGACCTCCCGTTCGGTTGCGAGTTGCTCGTCCGTGCCCCGTATACAGAGGTCACAGCTCAGTCCCTCCAGCGCCGGCATCGCCTCCTCGTGGAGTTCACAGATCGGGCCCCTGTCCTCGAACATCCGTATCAGCGAGAGCAGTTCGTCGAGCGCTTCGTACCCGTCCATCTCCCCCTCGTCGATTCGGGCCACGACGCTGTTCTCCTCACTGACGTACTGTGACACTGCGGCCTGGGTAACGCCGAGCAGGTCGGCGATCTGCTGCTGTGTGAAACCACGGTCGGCCAACTCCCTCGCGAGGCGGACACGGAGCGTCGGCAGCACCTGCTCGGCGACGATCTCGCTCGGTAGTTTGAGCGACGTACTCACGGCTTCAGGGACACCACGATAAGTGGTCCTGCCTGGCGGTGATAATCAACTTATACTACTAAGTTATATCTGGCTCGAATTCCTCACGTCCGGACATGGCATTCACTGACGACCTCGAACCCACGGCCGAACCCATCTGGGACGCCATTCTCGCCCATCCCATGGTCGAGGCGTTGGGTGCGGGGACGCTCAGCGAGGAACCGTTCAGCTACTGGGTCAGACAGGATTACCTCTACCTGATCGAGTACGCACGGGTGTTCGCCTCCGGAGCGGCCACGGCCCCCGACCTCGACCGCATGGGGACGTTCGCCGAACTCCTGGATTCGACGATCAACACGGAGATGGATCTCCACCGGGAGTACGCGGCCGAGTTCGACATTTCGGAAGTGGAACTGCAGGCGACCGACCCGTCCCCAACGACGAGAGCCTACACTGACTTCCTCGTTCGCGTCGCATCGACGGCGACGTTCGGTGACCTCGTCGCGGCCCTGCTGCCCTGCATGTGGGGGTTCAACGAGACTGGCAAGCGACTCGAAGAGCAGGGGCTTCCAGACGACGAGCGATACGCGGCGTGGATCGAGATGTACGCGGGCGAGGAGTTCACGGAACTCACCGATTGGTGCAAAGACCTGATGGACGACGTGGCTGCAGACCGTAGCGAGGCCGAGCGTGACCGGTTCCAGACCCTGTTTCGTACGTCGGCACGCTACGAGTATCGCTTCTGGGATGCCGCCTGGCGACAGGAGGAGTGGTCGGTATGAGTGCGGACGCACCTGGCGTCCCCGACACGTTCGACGAGTTCGCCCTCGACCGACTCGCACACGAGATTCACACCCTCGACGGCGCGGTCCCGGATGGCGGCGACGCCGCGGCGACTCCGGACGGGGACCCCGGCACGGATGACGCCGAGGTGAGCGAGTGATGGCGGGGATCGGACCGACCGCGTTCGGCCTCCTCCTCTGGGGGAGTCTCCTCGGGACCGTCGTCGTGTTCCTCTACGAAGTGTCCACCCGCTTGCGGGAGTTCGACCCACTCGAGCGGGGGTAGGCCACGTGTATTCGATCAGGGCTACTCCAGGACGTTTTTTATTCTTGCATAGTATCACCCAGTTATGGCCGAAACATCGACCGAGGTACCTGCCGTCAGCACGGGAACTGCTCGCGAGTACTTCAGCGAGATGGGGCCGTCCTGGGTCGCGGGCGCGATCGCCGCCGGTCCGGCGACGATGGCGAGCCTGATCTCGGCCGGCGCGCTCTTCGACTACGCCCTGCTGTGGGTCGTGATCCTCTCCGCGTTCGCCGGGGCCCTCGCACAGTATCTCGCGATGCGGCTCGGGCTGCTCACAGAACGGGGTATCGTCACTGTCGTCGAGGAGTCCCTCGGGAAGTGGTGGGCGTGGATACTCGTCCTCGACGTGGTGATCGCGGCCGGCGTCGCCCAGCTCGTGATCATGAACACCGTCGCCGCCGTCTCGTCGACGATAACGGGGGTCGACGCCAGGATCTGGGGTGTGATCTGGGCCGTGATCCTGGCCGCCGGGCTCGCTGGGCGCGGCTATCGCTTCATCGAACTCGTCGCGAAGCTCCTCGTCTTCGGGGTCGTCATCGCGTTCCTCGCCTCGCTGTTCGTGGTGCCGGTCGATCTCGGGCGAGCGGCCCAGGGGCTCGTTCCGACGCTGCCGACGAACAGCGCTGTCGTCGCCGCGGGGATTCTCGGCGGCGCCGTCCACATCACGCTGATAACGATGCACTCGTACACGATGCGTGCTCGCGGGTGGACGGAGGAGGAGTACGACCTCGCGAGCTTCGACATCGTCGCCTCGATGCTCGTCGCGTTCGGGATCTACAGCGTCGCGATCTTCCTCGTCACCGCCAGCGTGTTGAGCGACCCGGACCTGACGACCGTGGGTGCGGCGGCGGCGCTCGGCCCACTCGTCGGCCCGAGCGCGAAGTGGCTGTTCCTCCTCGGGCTGGGCGGCGCCGCGGTGTCGACGCTCGGCGGGAACACGATCGTCCCCCCGTTCCTCGTCGCGGACAAGCTGGGGTGGGGAACGACCGTCGAGGACAGCCGCTACCGCTCGCTGCTCGCGGCGACCGCCATCGTGTCCGCGCTCGGCGCGTTCATCGGCGGGGAGGTCATCGGCCAGCTCGTCCTCGTGCTGGCGCTCGGGACGGTCGGCACGCCCTTCGCCATCGCCGTCGTCCTCTACCTGCTGAACTCGGGCGCCGTTCCGAGACCGAACTCGACAGCCGCCAACGCCGGGGGCGTCGGACTGCTGTTCGTGTCGGCGACGCTCGCGACCAACTTCGTCCGCGGCCAACTCACCGGCGGCATCGACCTCCTCTCCGGGCTGGTCCTCGGGTTCGCCGTCATCCTCGCTGTCGCGACGCTCCTCCTGGCAGGGAAATACGTTCGGGCGGAGGTGCTCGCGTGACCGACCTCCCGTTCCCCATCTCGGGGAGTACGCTGCTCCTCGGGCCATCACAGATCGGCAAAACCCGCCTCACCGCCCGGGCGCTCGAGGCGTGGGTCGACCGCCACGGCGCCGCGGACGTGAGTGTCCTGGAGTTCGCACCCGAGGTCGAGCGCGACGGTCAGCTCATCGGAGGGCGGCTCGACCGGTTCACCAGTATTCCGGACGAGGCGTGGCACGGCGTCATCGACGCGCATGCCCCCCGATTGGAGGGCGAAACCGACTCCGAGTCCGTCGCGCTCGCCCAGGAGAACGCCGAACGGGCGGCGCAGCTTCTGGATACGGCTCCACCCGCGCGTGCGATCTTCGTGAACGACGCGACGATTCCGGTGCAACACGACTCGCTTGCACCCGAGCGGATCACGGCGTACTGCGATCGCGCGGACTGCGTCGTGATGAACGCCTTCGAGAGCGACGAACTGGGGACTTCGGACCCGGTGTCGCGTCAGGAGCGTGCAGCCCTTGAGTCGTTCCGCGAGTGGGCGGATCGGACGATCTCGCTGGAGTAGCGGTCCGCTTCAGTGGGGGCGTTGGTCGAATCGCCCGGAACCGTCGGATACTGGGACGTCGACTGCGATCAGATACCGCGGACCCTACTCGACACAGCCGTACGTTTCGACGAAGCCGATCAACAGGGACGGGCCACGCCGATGCGCTGCTGATTCTTTGCGGCGTCGACGACTGCTCGTGTCCGTAGCCAGTGATTCCAAGCCCATTAGCAAAGACGGCGGCCGGACGAACTACCCTGGGCTGGTCCACATCGCCGAGGGTGTGGAGAGCTCCTCGCCGAGCGTCGAGTGCGACGCGTTGATGTTTGGTAGAGAGTCGGCGTCAGCCACTGTGCCGTGCACATCTCGCCGTCGTTCGACATCCTGTTTAAGGTTCGTCGGGTCCTTCGATTCCATTCGCCGAAACGATATCACCGATGAACCCCAAAACACCCACGATCGACGAGTTCCTCGCCCGAATTGCGTCGGAAAACGTCAGCCCGGCTGGGGGCACTGCTTCGGCAGTCGTCGGCGCAATCGGTACGTCGCTGTGTGAGATGGTTTGTATCCATACTGTCGAGAACGACGAGTACGCGGACGTGGCGGCGGACGTTGCCGACCTCCGTGACGAACTCCGAAGACAGCGAGCACATCTTCTGGACCTCGCTGAGGCAGACGCGACCGTTGTCGACGAGTTGTTCTCGACGACTGCCGGTGAGATGGGTCAACAGGATATCAAGCGGTCTATTGGGATTCCTCTCACGGTCGCTGTCGCATGCGGGACCGTCCTCGATCTCGCCGTCGAGGTCACAGCGAAGGGTAACCGAAACGCTCTGGGCGATGCCGGGACTGGCGTGTTCCTCGCTCATGCTGCACTCCGCGCCGCTATTTTCACCGTCGGGATTAATACGGAGTATCTTACCGACCAGTCGTTTGTGAATGAGGTGGAACGACGTACCGCTGAAATCGAATTACAGGCAGACGATGCTCACGAGCAGGTGATGCACCAGATCGAAGAGCGGGTTTAATCGCCATATCCGGGAAGGCGAACAGGCAATCTGAATCTGGGTGTCGCTCATCACGGAGCGGTACCCGGAATGCGGGAATTCGCCGAACTCCCCTGAAGACAGCGGTTTTCGTCAACTGTACTCCCCCCGATTCGGTTGCGACCGACGTTGTCGCCGTCACCAGCGAGCTCGTACAACCGATTCTCCGCGGACGCCAACGTATCCGAACCGAGAAACGCTTCCTCAGTCCAGCAGAGCGTCCACGTCGGCGTGCGCGTGGAGCAGTTCCTGCATCCGTTCGACGGTCGCTTCGTTGCGCACGCGGCCACCGTGGATCAGGGACTCGATCCGCTCGATAGTCGTGATTGTATCCGTCTGGACGGTCAACACCGGCATGTCCTGCGCTGCGGCCTCGCCGAGAATCGCCCCCGATGGCCGGTGGCCGCCAGTGAGCACGAGGCAGTTGACGCCGGGCGCGTCGAGGGCCGCGGCCTGGACGTCCGCCCGGTCCCCGCCTGTGATGACGGCCGCGTCCTTCGTGCGGCGGAAGTGACTGAGTGCGCTCTCCCCGCTCATCGCGCCGACGAGGACGCGTTCGACGAGTGCATCGGTGCCTGTGTCGGTGAGCGAGTCCGCCCCGAGTTCCGTCGTGAGGTCTGCCACCGTGACGCCGGCCATGGAGCGTTCCCAGGGGAGCAGGCCCAGGACGGGCACGTCCCGTGATTCGAGGAACGGCACGACGTCGGTCTCGACCTCGTCGTACGCGGCGCTGGAGACGGCGTTGAAGATGACCCCGAGACAGCGGTCGCCCAGGTTGTCGACGGCTGCGAGGACCTGGTCGACGTCGCCAGGCTCCTCGTAGCGGGTGACGAGCACCGCGCGGGCGTCGAGGAGTTCCGCGAGGTCGGCGTCCGTGAGGTCGACGACGGCACCCGTTGCGGGGTCGCCAGCGCCTTCGAGGACCATCATCTCCGTCCCCTCGGCCAGTCCCGCGTACGCCTCGTGAACACGTTCACGGAGCGCCGCGGTGTCCTCCTGGCCGCGGATGGCGCCGGAGATGAACGTCGGGGAGTAGACGACCGGTTCGAGTTCGTGCATCTCGGCGTCCAGGTCGAGGAGCTCCCGCGCGAGCATCGGGTCGACGTCGAGCGTCTTCCCGACGCTGCTCTGGAGGCGGGTGCCCTTCGGTTTCATGTAGCCGACCGTCGCGCCGCGGTCGGCGGCGAGCCGCGCGAGCGCGAGCGTGACGGCGGTCTTGCCGGTGCCTGCGTCTGTCGAGGTGACGAGTAACGAGTTCATAGTTCCTCCGGGTCGATTGTCAGCCGCACGTCGAGGGCTTGCACGCCGTCAGCGGTGGCGAGCAGCGGGTTCACGTCCAGTTCGAGGATGGCGTCGAAGTCGGTCACGAGCTGGCTCAGGCGCTGGATGGCTTCCTCCACGGCGGCTTCGTCCGCCGGGGTGCGGCCGCGTGCCCCGCGGAGCAGCGGGGCCGAATCGAGTTCGTCCACCATCTCGCCCGCCTCGCGCCCGGAGACGGGCGCGACGCGGACGCTCGTGTCCTCGAGCACTTCGACGAAGACGCCCCCGAGGCCGAACAGCACGAGCGGGCCGAACTGCGGGTCACGGTTCATCCCGAGGATGGTCTCCGTGCCCGCTTCGGTGTCGACCATCTCCTGCACCTGGACGCCGAGAATGGTCGCGTCGGGCTGGTAGTTCCGGGCCCGCGTGACGAGCGTCTCGTAGGTGTCGGCGACGTCGTCCTGGGGAACACCGACGGCCACGCCGCCGATGTCGGACTTGTGGACGATGTCCGGGCTGACGATCTTCATCACGACGTCGCCGTCGATGTTCGACGCGGCCTTCACGGCATCCGCCGGGTCCTCGACCAGCTCCGCGTCGGGAATCGGGAGGCCGTACGCGTCGAGGATGTCCATCGCCTCCACGCCGAGCCGTCTCGCACCGCGATCAGCGGCCTCGGTGAGTATCTCTCTGGCACGTTCCTGGTCGACGTCGAACGTTTCGGGTTCCTCGTAGCTCCGAGCTTCGACGTCCTGCTGGACCGCGAGCGCGTCCAGACTGCCGACGGCGCGCGCCGGGTCGAAGTAGTTCGGGATACCCGCCTCGCCGAGTAACTCCGCCGCGCGTTCGGTGCGCTCGCCACCCATCAGACACGCGACGACTGGTTTGCCGTGCGCGGCCTGCCGGTCGGCGACGACCGTGGCGAGCTCACCGAAGTCCACGATGGCAGTGGGTGCGGAGATGACGATGGCACAGCCAACGTTGTCGTCGCCGAGCACGGTGTCCAGCGCCGTCTCGAAGCGCTCGATGTCGGCGTCACCGATGGCATCGACCGGGTTGTAGATGTTCGCTTCCTCGGGCATCGCCTCCTCCAGCGACGAGAGTGTGGCGTCGGTGAACGACGCCATCGTGAGTTGTGACTCGCCGACGGCGTCGGTGGCCATCACGCCAGGGCCGCCCGCGTTCGTGATGATGCCCACCTGTTCGGAGTCAAGCGTCGGCAGTCCATCGAGCGCGCGGGCGTAGTCGAACAGCTCCTGGACGTTCTCGGCGCGCACGACGCCCGCTTGCTCGAACGCCGCCTCGTAGGCCGCTTCGCTCCCGGCAATCGTGCCCGTGTGGGAGGACGCGGCTTCCGCGCCGGCGTCGGTCCGCCCGGATTTGACGACCACTGCGGGCGTCTCCTGTGTCACGTCACGGGCCGTGTCGATGAACGTCCGGCCGTCCGCCACACCTTCGAGATAGCCGAGGACGACGTTCGTCTCCGGGTCGTCCTGCCAGTATCGGAGGAAGTCCGACTCGTTCAGCACGGCCTTGTTCCCGAGCGAGACGACGTCCTTGAAACCGATTCCCTGGTCGTTCGCCCAGTCCAGCACCGCCGTGATGAACGCGCCCGACTGGCTCATGAACGAGAGCGACCCGGGGAGCGCGTTCGACGGGCCGAACGTCGCGTTGAGGTTCAGTGGTGTCGAGAGCACCCCGAGACTGTTCGGGCCGACCAGTGTGAGGTCGTACTCCTCGGCGACCGAGCGGAGTTCCTGTTCGCGCTGTGCGCCCTCGGGGCCGGTCTCACTGAAACCTGCCGTGATGACCACGACGTTCCGCACGCCCGCTTCGCCGGCCCCTTGGACGGCCTCGACGGCGATCGACGGTGGAACGACGATCACCACGAGGTCGACGCCGTCCGGCACGGACGCGACGTCCGGGTAGCACTCCTGCCCGAACACGCTGTCGCGACTCGGGTTCACCGGCACGACGTCGCCCGCGAAGTCGACGAGATTCTGAAAGATGGCGGCCCCAATCGACCCCTCGCGCTCCGTCGCACCGACGACGGCGACGCGCTCGGGAGCGAACAGTCCACCAGCATCGGGGTCACTCTTCACGTCGACCACATCAGCCCGTCGGCGCTTAAAACCGGTACTGGGCTCCCACCAGCTGGGAGCCGTCCGCAGATCTGTGGCCACGCGACGCGGCCCTGGTTCTGCGCGAGATACCGCCGCTGATCGGCCAGCTACGCGCCCGAGGCGAACGCGACCGACGCGAACAGGATTGAGCCGGGGAACTCTCACCAGCGCGCGAGGAACTGCTCCGTCGGGAACGCACTCACGAACACCGTCTCGAGTCCACGCAGCTCCAACAGCCGTCCGCCGATGAGCAGGTTCATTTCGAGTAGTTGGACGAGACAACCACTCAGGATACCTGTCGACGTACTCGAGCGGACTCATCGCTGTTCGTGGGCGGGACCGTCTGTAGGGGGGCGAATCAACCACCGTGTGGGACGCGAGTCGGACGCTGAATTGCGAGGGCCGGCATCTATAGCGCGAGAGAGAGCACTGTGATTCGGGTGTTAGATCAGTTAGGGACCGTTGCTGACACGTTACCCGTACCTCACGAATATCTACCCCGGTTAGCCGATGGTAGCTGGTGTCAAAATCTGAGCGAACGACGTCCGAATCCCGGGAGAAGACGGGGTGAAGCAGCCTGTGGAAAACCCGCCTTCGGTCGCCGATTGCATCCGTTCATCAGTGCTCGCACCCGTGAACGCTCGGCAACTGATACTGCCGGACAGAACGATACAACCATCGCTCGCCGTGAATCGGCCGTCAGCTCGTGTGAGAGCCAGAGAC
>NZ_JAZKRY010000098.1:0-9718 GCF_036626355.1 Halolamina sp.
CGGCGACGACGGCGACGACGTCCAGTGGCGCGACGTGGCCCGGCCGATGCCGTACGGGCTGTCGGACGGTGAATCGGGACCCGAGGGCGAGACGTTCGAGTGGGCGCTCCAGACTGACGCCTGTGGGGACTGTGTCTTCTACGAGGAGGCAGACGGCGTCGGTGCCTGCAGCGTCCACGCCGACCGGCCGCTCATCTGTGAGACCTACCCCTTTAGTGTGGATCTCGACGGCACGACCCAACCGATGGGCAAGGCCGTCGACAGCGTCCAACTGGCTAATCAGCAGGACGACGAACCCGCGGGCGCCGCCATGCTCGCTCACGAGTGCGAAGGGCTCGGCCGAGATATCGACCGCGAGAGCGCCCAAGCGCTCGCGGCGGCGCTGAAAGAGCGCGCGGTTCGGGAACTCGAGGAGGCCATCGCCGTCCGGGAGAACTACGAGCCAGTCGAGCCCGAGTCGGGCGAGGTCATCGTCCACGACTCCGAAGGCGCAAAGACCGCTGACGGGGCCCCGGTGAACGAGAGCCGATTAGGACGATAGTCGGGTCGGACGATAGCCGGTTTCGGGAGTCTGGTCCCGAAACCGGCCCACCCCCGTGGGAGCGGTACACATATTACACGGGCGATAGTAGTTCCGTCCAGTCTCAGTATGGAAATCTCGGACGAACTCCTCTGTCTGTTCAGTGCAACTGTGCGTGAAGAGGGCGACCGGTACGTCGTCGAGGTACCCAAGCGCGAGATCGAGACCGGCTCGCTCTCCTCGGGAGAGACCTATCGCGTTGCCCTCATCGACGGTGACAGAACGACGACTACCCGGAGCGAGAGCTCTGGCACGACCAGCACGACGACCAGCGACGAGCCCCAGCCACCGGTCGAGCAGGGCGAGGTGCGCTACGTCGAGGTCGAAGATATCGGCAAGCAGGGCGACGGCATCGCTCGCGTCGAGCGGGGCTACGTCATCATCGTCCCGGGCGCCGAGGTGGGCGAACGGGTCAAAGTCGAAATCTCGGAAGTGAAGTCGAACTTCGCTGTCGGGGAGATAATCGAAGAGTAGCTCCGAGGTCGGGACAACTCCGCGCCTTCGGCGCGGGGTGCTCGCGAGGGAACCGAGCGAGAGCACGGGAGAACTCGCTCTCCCGGAGGCAAACCGACCTCGAAGCGCGAGGCGTCCCAGGAGTGCCTCGTGAATCCACGAGTCCGGCGCCGGCAGCAGTCCTCGCAGGTCCGGCCTACTCTACCTGGGCGTTCCAGTAGGAGACCGAGCAGAGCTTCTCGCCTACCCCCGTGCTTCCGATGGCGGTGTCCAGTTTCCGGATGCGGACCGCCAGGCTGTCGGGGATCTGCCGATAGAAGCCGTACGGCAGGATGAAATCGTGTTCCGCGTTCTCGAGGCTGAGGCCCGCGCCGTCGAGCAGTTCCGCCACCTCGTCGCGGCTGTAGAGGTGTGAGCCCATGGGGAGCAGCCGATTGTAGAGCACGCGAGTGCTGAACCCGTTGAACGTGTCGAAAAACACCTGCTCCTTCGAGACGCGGGCCATCTCGGCCATGAACTTCGCCGGCGTCGGCGCGAGATGGTAGAACCGCATCGACACCACCGCGTCGAAATGATCGTCAGGGAAGGGAAGCCGTGCGGCGTCGCCGCGCATGAACTCGACGTTGTCGGCGACCCCGGCTTTGCGGGCCTTCTGGCGGCCCTGTGCCAGCATCGCTTCGGAGATGTCCAGGCCGACGATGTCGGCGCCGCGTTCTGCCAGCATCACCGTAAACCGGCCGGTCCCGCAGGCGATTTCGAGGACGTTCCGGTCCTCGACGGGGCCCACCGCATCGAGCACTGCCTGTTTCTCCCGGCGGTCGATGAGCCGGCCGCCACGGGAGAACCGCTTTGCCTCGTACTCCTCGGCGACGTCGTCGGCCTGGTACCACTCCTTCCCTTTCACGCTACCGGGAGTCGCGGGCCGAAGACTAAAACCGTACTGCTTGCAGGTTATGCATCGCCCCCGGTCGTCCGTCCGTCAGCCTGGCGCCACACTGCTTCACCTGAGAGCCTGCCGCTCCGGCGCGGCTGCCCGGGAGCGGAACGGAATCGGCGAAACCGGGGTTCCTCACCAGGGCTCATCGCTGGCTGTCCGGGAGGGCCCGCTGGACCGGCGTCTGTCTGTCGCCGGGCTCGCTCTCGGAGCTTGCCGTCTCACCGGCGTTGTGTGGCTCTTTGGCCGAGGCCACCAGCTGGGGTGTTTTCTGTTTCAGAAGTTCGTCGATAGAGCTAATCAGTGCCTCCAAGCAAGAGTAATCATGGACCACCGTGGGGTGTCCTCCGTTGTCGGGGTGGCGCTCATGCTCGTTATCGTTCTCTTGCTCGCGGTGATAATCGGGTCGATGGCGCTGGGGGTCGCCGAGGACCTCCCGACACCGGGCCCCCAAGTATCACTCAGTGTCGCAGAGTACGAGCCCGACGGTGACGGAAACGGCGGCAAACCCTACCTGGAGATACATCACCAGGCTGGCGATATTGCGGACGGCACGAAGGTGTTCGTCGTCGACGGCGACGGCAACCGAGTCGCGTGGGCTGATATATGGACCACTGGTCCAAAGGTTGGGCCTGGTTCAGCTGCGCATGTCGATGGCTGTGGGAGTGACGGGGCTCTCAACCGGATCAGTGAGGAGGGCCAGGTCTACCGAATCATCTTCGAATCACCAAAAGACGAAACGCTCTCGGTCAGCGAGGTCACAGTTCCGTCCCCACCGGACCCGAAACCCTGCTGAATAGCGGGATGGACGAGCACGCGACCCTCCCTCACCAGCGAGTCACGTGAACGAGCTCGAGGCCGAAGGATGGACCCGTCCCGCCAACGGGGCTTACCCACTCGTAACAATATCTTCGGTCGGGATCTTGATGATGACGCGCGGCCCCGACTCCTCGCCGTGGTGCGGGTACTCCGCCTGGTCGAAGTAGCGCTGTGCGAGCTTGTCGATGTGGTCTTTGGCACCCTCCTCGGTCAGTTCGGCCTCGCCACGAACGGAGACGTACCGATAGGCGTCATCGGGATCACAGACCGACAGCCCGACGTCGGGGTTGTGGCGGACGTTCTTCTCCTTGCGCCGGCCGCGGGCGGTGTTGACCAGTACGTACTCCCGATTCTCGTGATCGACCCAGACGGGCGTACTCTGTGGCGTGCCGTCGGGCATGATAGTCGAGAGGTGAGCGAACGATTCGCGCTCGAAGATATCGACGTGAGACTCAGGTATCACGACTGGAGGGTTGGAGCCGACCCCCGTAAGCGTTCGGCAGCGCCTGCCAGCCACGGGTTTAAGTTCGGCCGAGGTCAGGGTGGTGTATGAATCTCTCGGTCGTGGTCCCGACGCTCAACGGTCGGGAACGCCTCGCCGCCAGTCTCGACTCGCTGGCCGCAGGGGCGCCCGACACGGAGGTCGTAGTGGTCAACGGCCCCTCCGCCGACGGCACAACCGGGATGGTACGAGAACGCGACGACGTGGACGTGCTGGTTGAAATCGCCGATCGCTGTATCAACGTCGCCCGCAACGCCGGCATCTCGGTTGCCCAGGGCGACGCCGTCGCCTTCCTCGGGTTCGACCTCCAGGTGGGGTCGGAGTGGGTCGACGCCATCGTCGACGGCCTGGCAACCGCACATGCTGTCACCGGTCCGGTCGTCCACAGCAACCAGACCGACCACACGACCGAGGCGCCAGAGCGTCGGAGTATCGCCGGACGGGAGGTGAGCTATTTCGGCGGCGACAACGTCGCTTTCCGGACGGCGGCGCTGCGGGACGTCCTCGACGGGTTCGACGAGTATCTAAAAACGGGTGGCGCCCGCGACGCCGCCCATCGCCTCGCCGGGGCGGACTACGGTGTGGACTGGCGCGAGGCGATGACCACCCGACACGAGCGCAGTGAGTCCGGCACCGGACCGGCGCCGATGGGGCCGGAGGAGCACACTCGCGAGTGGAAATACCGCTCGCTGAGCTATCGACTGCTCAAAAACTACGGCCCCCGGCCGACGGTCGCTCGCCGGACGCTCTCCCATGCTGCCGCTGACGCGGTCGATGCCGCGAAAGCCGTGCTCACCGGCGAACACTCGCCCTCCGCCTGGTTCGGGACCGGTCGCGACGTGCTCACCGGACTCGCTCGCGGGAGTGCCGACGGCCTCGTCGCGCGAGCCCGTGACCGCACGACCACCCGTAACCCCAACGGGCTCTCACAGCGGTCCGACCGGGCGGTTGCGACGTACGATTGGCGGTAACGGACCACTACGAGCCCGCCTGTATCCGGCACCCACACCCACTTGTGCCGGGTTCTGTATACGGCGCATTAATGTGAACCAATTACATTTTCCGAAAAAGTTAGTACGATGGAACCAAAATCGGGTTCCCAATGGCCACAGCCACCGGGACAGTGAACGTATCGGCGGTCGAGAACGGCAACTGGAAAGCCGGTGTCATCGGGGGCATCGTCGGCGCATTCGCGATGGGGTTCCTCGTGATTTTGATGAACCAACCGACCATCGCGGTCGCAATACCATCGCTCTATGGACTCGCCCCACCGGCAGGCGTGGGCGCTGGACTGTTCGTCCACGTCTCCCACGGGGCGGTGCTGGGCGTGGTGTTCGCCGCCATCTGCGGCGCCGTCGACCCCGATTCGACCGGAAAAACTGTCGGCCTCGGCGCCGGCTGGGGTGTCGTAACGTGGTTGGTCCTGGCCGGGCTGGTGATGCCGCTCTGGCTCTCGGCGGTCGGCTCGCCCGCGAACCCGCCGTTCCCCAACTTCGCGATGCCGTCGTTGCTCTGGCACCTCGTCTACGGCGTCGTCTTGGGCGCGGTGTACCCAGCGGTAGCGGGGAAGCTCTGACTGGGTGAGCACACGACCGGTTTCAGCGTCAGGTTGAGCCGGAGTCGAGCCCCGGGACGACCCGCGAGGGGTTCTTGGTGAACGCTCGGCGCATCGCGTCCTCGGGAACGTTGAGCGTGAGCATCTCCATCACCCCGACGTTGGGATGGACAGCCGGTGCGCCACTCCCGAAGAGGATTCTGTCCGGATGTTCGAGCAGCCCCGTCTCCAGCACGTCCCGGTAGGTGACAAAAGCGGTGTCGAGATAGAGATTGTCGGACGTCCCGAGCAGGTCGAGTGAGTCCCACATCAGCCCGCGATCGAGCGGATGGCCGCCGAAGGATGTGAGCACGACCGGGAACCCCTGGTCGAGGAGCGTCTCGGCGACAGTGTCGGGAGAGAACTGCGTCCCACCGTGGACCAGCACTGGATCGTCGACGGCGCCGAGCGTGTCGAGCACCTCCTCGGTCGGGAGGCCGTCGACCGCGGGGGCGAGGGTGAAGCCATGGTACCGGTCGTCGTAGGCGTACTGCTCCACGTCGGCGGCGGTGGTATGGTAGGAGTCGGGTCGCGCGGTGAGGTTTCGAACCCGCCCAGAGATTCCCCGAGAGACGCTCCGCGGGCCGTTTAGCCGGGCGAACGAGAGCAACGGACGGTCGACGCTCAGCCGGGCGACGGCGTTGTTCGCCCGGAGATATCCCTCACCGGCCGGGGTGCGCCCGGGCGAGGCGGCCGCGCGGACGACGCCCGCCTGATGCATCTCCCGTTCCAGTCGCTCGGGGGAGATGTCCCGGCCGTGAACCGCGACGGCCTCCTCGTCGGGGTCGAGCCGGGTGTGGATATCGAACACTCGGAACCTGTGCTCCAGCTCCAGCATCGACTCTGTAGAGCTTCCCGGCCACCAAAAGTTGTCCGGGTGGCGGACCCGAAATTACCGTGACACTGACGCCGAGAGCCGGGGCGCTCTCACCGACCTGCCAGCGTCACCCGCGAGCGCGGTTCTGAATGTTTAACTGAATCCGTTCCCGATGACGGGATGAATGAGCGATCTCCCCGAGGAGTTCGACTGTACGGTCACCGACTGGGAGTACATTTACGGGCTCTGTCGGGACGTGGCCGACGAGGTCCGTGAGGACTCCTTCGAGCCCGACGTGGTCGTCGCGCTGGCTCGCGGCGGCTGGTTCGCCGGCCGCTGTCTCTGTGACTTCCTCGGGCTCGACGATCTCGCGAGCCTGAAGATGGAGCATTACGTCGGCACCGCACAGAAATCCGACGGCGCCGAGGTGCGCTACCCGATGCCGGAGGGGAGCGTCAAGGGAAAGGACGTCCTCATCGTCGACGACATCGCCGACACCGGCGGCTCGATCTCTCGCGCCGACGAGTACGTCCGGGAGCGAGAGGCCGCCTCCGTCCGGACTGCGACGCTCCAGTTGCTCGACACCTCGACGTTCGAACCGGATTACGTCGGCGAGCATCTCTCGGAGTGGACCTGGATTGTCTACCCGTGGAACTTCATCGAGGATCTGATCGACCTGATCTCCGGGGTGATGGAGAAAGCCGACGGCGAGGTGTTCGACGAGGAGGATATTCGGCGGCTGCTGAGCGAGTATCACGACCTGGACCGCATCGAGATGGAGATCGCTCAGCCCGACAGGTTGGACGAGGTGCTCGAGGAGATGGTTCACCGGGGGGACGTCGAGTCGGACGGTGAGGAATGGCGGCTGGTGGCGAACGAAGGCGTCGGCGCCTGATCGTCGATTGTTTTCGGTTCTTGATTCTGTGGTTCGGTTCGGTCGACCGCTGTTCTGCGTTGAGTCGTTGAACAGATGAACAGCAACACCGTGAAAGCCCCTGCCCGCGAGCTCGCGACGACGCGAGCGCGCGTCCCAACTGCACCGCACCCGCGGCAGCTGTGGCGCAGAGCGCGAGCGTCCTCGTGGCGTGAGCCAGCGCGATGGACTCGCGAACGGTCAACCTGAGCGAGTCGGTTGGGGAGGACTTGTGGTCGGTGTGGAACGCAGTGCGGCCCTATTTGCCATGGGAACTCCGCGGTGTTGTTTGCGGTTGCGGAGCTGTTCCCGTTCACGGAGTCCAACCCACTACTCGCTTTCTCAAATCCAGAACCCAACGAACACCCGAACACCCCTTCAGACCAGCCAGAACAGGCAAAACGTCTTTCCCGGAAGCCCCCGACCACCCAGTATGACCCGACTTCGGTTCGTACTCCTCAATGCGGCCCACGGCGACGAAAGCACCACCCGGAACTTCCGGCGGGAGCTCGACGCCGATCTCGTGGAGTTCCACGTCACTGACGGGGAACTGCCCGACCACTACGAGTTCGACGGCGTCGTCATCACCGGCTCCCGCGCGTCGGTCTACTGGGACAAAGCGTGGATTCCGCCAGTTGTCGACTACGTTCGCGAAGCTCACGAGCGCGATATCCCGATTCTGGGCGTCTGTTACGGCCACCAGGTGCTCGCCGAGGCGCTTGGCGGCCGCGTCGCCGGCATGGACGAGTTCGAACTCGGCTACAACGAGGTCCAGCGTCGGCCCGAGGCCAGCGACGACGAACTGCTCGACGGACTGGGCGAGGAGTTCACCGTCTTCACCACCCACGGCGACGCCGTCGTCGACCTCCCGGCTGAAGCGGAGCTGCTCGCGGAGAACGAGTTCGGCGTGCACGCCTTCCGCGCGGGCCACGCCTGGGGCGTGCAGTTCCACCCCGAATACGACATCGCCACCGCCCGCGACGTGGCCGACGGGAAGCGTGAGGACCTCGGCGACGAGCGCGTCGACGCCGTCCTGGACGACGTGACGCCCGCGAACTACGAGAGGGCCTGTGCCGCCAAGCGACTGTTCGAGAACTTCACGCAGTACGCCCGCCGAGTCGCTGCGGGCACAGAGCAGGGGAGCGAAGCGAGCGCCTGACTGGTGTGAGCAGTCGCGGCCCCGCGAGAACGCCTCACATAACGAACCGCTTTTGGCCCCTTCCCCCTGAGTAAAGGCATGCTCGACTACCTCGGTCTGGAGGCGGACCTCGGCGAGGAGGAGCGAATGATTCGCGACACCGCGCGGCGGTTCGTCGAAGACGAGGTGCGGGAGGATATCGGGCAGCACTGGCTCGACGGCACGTTCCCGGCCGACCTCATCGCCGAGATGGGCGACCTCGGCTTCTACGCACCCAACCTCGACGGCTACGGCTCGCCGAACGTCTCGGAGACCGCCTACGGCCTGCTGATGCAGGAACTAGAGGCGTGTGACTCCGGGCTGCGCTCGATGGCGTCGGTCCAGGGCGCGCTCGTCATGTACCCCATCCACGCGTTCGGGAGCGACGACCAGAAAGAGCGCTGGCTCCCGGACCTCGGCACCGGCGAGGCGGTTGGCTGTTTCGGCCTGACCGAACCCGAACACGGCTCGAACCCCTCGGCGATGGAAACTGATGCGGTGAAGCAGGGCGACGAGTACGTCCTCAACGGGACGAAAACGTGGATCACTAACTCCCCAATCGCCGACGTAGCGGTGGTCTGGGCGAAGGACCGCTCCGCTGAGGACGACCCGGTCCGAGGGTTCCTCGTCGAAACGGACCGCGACGGCGTGACGACGAACAAGATCGACGAGAAGCTCTCACTTCGCGCCTCAATCACCGGGGAGATCGCGCTGCAGGACGTCCGCGTCCCGCAGGAGGACGTGCTCCCGGGCGTCGAGGGGATGAAAGGGCCGCTCTCCTGTCTCAACCAGGCCCGCTACGGCATCGCCTGGGGCGCCGTTGGCGCCGCCCGCGACTGCTTCGAGACGGCTCGGAGCTACGCAACCGACCGCGAACAGTTCGGCGGCCCGATCGCCCGGTTCCAGCTCCAGCAGGACAAGCTGGCGGAGATGGCGACCCAGATCACGACGAGTCAGCTCCTGGCCTACCGCCTCGCAGACCTGAAAGAGCGCGGGGACATGGAGCCGACCCACGTTTCGATGGCCAAGCGCAACAACGTCCGGATGGCCCGCGACCAATCACGCATCGCCCGCGAGATGCTCGGCGGCAACGGCATCGTCGCCGACCACTCGCCGATGCGGCACATGGCGAACATGGAGACGGTCTACACCTACGAAGGCACCCACGATATCCATACCCTCATCCTGGGGCAGGATCTGACGGGAATCGCGGCCTTCGAGTAGTCCGTTCCGAGACACGCCGCGATTCCCGTCAGTGACGGGCAATCCGACCTTCGAGTAGGCCGATCGTTCTCGACAGGTTTTTTCTGGAACAGCTGCCACGGTCCGTCCGTCTTCTACCGGCTGTAGCCGCGGCACCGTGTCGCGGCCAGCCGGCCACCGTCCGTCACACGGCACACCCATGCCCGACGACATCCAGGACGCACTCAGCAGGTACGACGACTGCGAAATCGCCCGGGAGCTCCACCGGGTTCGCCCGCACGCCACCTACGAGATCCGGTTCCGGCGGTGCTCGCAGTCTGCGACGGCCACTTCGTCGCGCGCTGGTGCGAGGCGGTCCCTGAGGAGGCGCCAGAACGAGACGAACAACGACTCCGTGCGCTCGGACAGGGGCTCGCGACGCTCCACGAGGAGACGGCCGCCGAGTTCGACCGGACTGGCTTGCTCCGAGGAGCCGAGGATGACAGACTCGCCGTCGATGCAGACCAGCGCTGGAGCGACACGCTGCTCACGCTGCTGGAACGGCGCGAGCGCTATCTCGACACGGTGGGGTACGGCCATCTCGCCCGGGAGGCAGCGGACTGGCTCCGGGAGAACCGCGAGCGGTTCGATGCCGTGGACGAATCCGTGCTGGTTCACGGGAACTTCTTCGAGAAACACGTCGCCGTCGGCAGGGGCGGCGACGGCGTGCACGTCGCCGTCGGCAGG